>CAZMDM010000214.1:0-3986 GCA_964564775.1 uncultured Desulfonema sp.
GCATTTCACCCCCTGACAACTGCCCCGGAAGGTGATGTTTCCGTTTTTCAATACCGAGCATCTTCAGCAGATTCGGAATATCTGCCTCAACACCCTGTTTTTTATAGAAAGTGAACGGAAGCATCACATTTTCTTCGACTGTCAGTGTCGGTATCAGGTAGAATTTCTGAAAAATATAGCCGAATAATTCTCGCCGGATTTGGGTCAGTTCTTTTTCGGAAAGCGGTTTTCCCTGTCCGAAAATCTTTCTGTCCCCGATAAACAGATCGCCTTCGGTGGGATTATCCAAGCATCCGAGAATATTGATCAGCGTTGTTTTGCCCGAACCAGAGGGTCCCACAAATGCCACATACTCTCCTTTTCGGATTTCCAGAGACACATCGTTGACCGCGCATATTTCCTCACTGCCGCGATAATACATCTTTTTGAGATTTCGGGCATTGACCGCAATTTCATCCGTTGGTTTCATATTCACTCGCTTCTTATGGATTCCAGAGGTCTGACCCGTGCAGCTTTCCACGCGGGATAAATGCCGCTGACAAACCCGATCAGGGTTACGGAAAACAGGGTGAGCAATATCAGCCGAATATCCAGTTGAATCAGAGAGCCGGTCGGGGCATAAGGCAGCAGACGCCGTATCAGAACTTCAGTGGTTTTGGAAAGCACAAATGCCATCGCTGTTCCTGCAAGCCCTCCGAAAAAACAAAGGATAAAGGTCTCTATCCAGATCAGTTTGAAAATATCCCAGGGCATGGCGCCGATGCTTTTCAAAATGCCGATTTCCTGAAACCGCTCGAACACCGACATCAGAATCGTATTGATAACGCCGACCATCGCAATCAGAACAGCAATCACCGCTATCGAAAACACCATCACTTTTGCCGTAGATACCAGATTCATAATCGTCTGCTTGACCTGAGCCAGCGAAACCACCTGAACATCCGGCAGGTTATAAAGTTTTTCTTCGAATGCGGCAATATCGGCTTCTTTTCTGACTTTGATACCCAGACCGGTCAGTTCTCCGGTTCTTCCGAAAATTTTCTGAACCGTGTTGATCGGCAGAAAAATGGTTCCGTCATCCTGAGTACCGGTACGCTTCAATATTCCCACCACTTTCAGCTCGATATTTTTTTCAGGAATCAGCAGAATATCACCAGCTTCACGCTGCTCCAATTCCGCGGACTCGTATCCCATAACCGCCTCAAGCGCATCAGGAGACGTGAACCATTTTCCCTGTTTGAACTCCAGAAAGCTTTTCATGGTCGGAAATGTAGCCGGATCAATGCCAAGATAAGCAGACATGCCTCCGCTTTCCCCTTTGTTCGGATCAAATATCGCCTGCATGAGCATGGGGGTTACTTTGTCAACTTCCGGGTTCGAGATAACCGTATCCACAACAGATTCCTTCATGTATCTCAGCCCGGTTCCGCCTTTGAGCATCAGGGTTGCCGCTTCGTAAGGACATCCTTTGGCAGTCAGCAGCACCTGAAAGCCCATATTGTCAATATCTTTATTGAGCGCGGCTTCATATCCTTTGTTGAATCCCATCAGGCTTGCCAAAACCCATGCGGAAAGACCGATTCCGATGATTGTCAGTATGCTTCTGGTCTTTTTGCGAAGAAGATTTTTCGCAGAGACCTTATAAACCGTGAGCATGTTTCACCTCCTGAAGAATTTCAGATATTTGTTTTCAAACACAAATTCATCCATCAGGATCAGATTTTTCTTGACTGCTCTCAGGGCTGCTTTGAAATCAATCGCGGCTTCGGGAGCAGGATTTTTAATCGCTTCTGTTTTGCCGGGAATGACAGTTTTGCCAGATGCAGGATCATAATGATAAAAATCCCCCAGCGTAAGTCCTTCGAACTGTTTTCCGAAACTCGGGTCTCTGAGTGCGTTTGCTGCTTTTGACGTGAGTTTTTGAAAATAGAACGATTTAATTATACCTTCCATATCGAGAACCAGAAAAACCTGAATTCCGCCGTACTGACCTTTCTGATTCACCCCGTGAATATAGCCGATTTTTTCTTTATCCTTGAAAACTTCATAAATGGTATAAGGCACATCGGCAGTTTCGAATAAGCCCTGAAACTTGTCGCCCAGTCGTTCTTCTATCTGTCTGAGAAGCGCGTCTCCGCCTTTTTTGTCAATGGACAGATACACGGTTTTATATCCGGTTGATCCGGGGAACAGGCGGGCAACGTCTTTGTCAGGATCATTGAGATCACAGCCTACGGCAGCATAACTGCTCACACAAAGGCGCAAAGACGCCAAGATAAAAAACAAAAGATAAAAAATGCGGCGTGGAATCATCATTCATTCCTCCAATCCGTTTACGATTCTGAAAATGCCTTCTTTGATCAGAGAGGCTCCGAAATTGATAAGCAGTCCCAATTTTCTGTCGGTTAATCTGAGATAGGTCAGGAGTTGTTTTTTTATCCTCTCCCCATTGCGTCTTAGCGCCTTTGCGTGAGTCCCTCAAAGCTTCCTGTAATAATAAACCTGTATCACCGCCCTGTGTTCGTCATTCTCATGATCGAACGCATACATTGCCCGGATGGTCAGATCGCCGGTCAGCATAAATGTCGGTCCCGCTGAAATCTGATAATTCTCTTCAGAACCGATTTTCAGATACATGGGCTGAACTTCCAGTTTCAGACGCCCCTCATCCAGCAGATTGACGCCGCCTCTCCAAAAGAGCGCATGAGAATTTTCATCCATGTTTTTTCCGCTGATCGCTTCAAAGCGGCTTTCAAAATTATTCCAAAGATAGGTAAAATCCATTCCCGCGCCTGTAAAGCTTCTGGGATCGTCATCCATCAGGTGATAGCCCATGGTATCGAGTGTTTCGCCGGAAAAAACCGAAAAACCGATATTGTAATTATCCTGATTCAGCGTTCCGAAAGACACTCTGCCGGAAAACAGATAATTTCCTTTGAAATAAACCGGCATTCCGCTTCCCGTTGTAACAGACAGCCCGATATTTCCCCATTCATAATCCCGGTATATGCCTACACCCCAGTCCCGATCAAAGCCGAATCGGTTCATGGCAAGCGTATCGAGCAGAAGTCCGTGGCTGTCGAAATATGACGACAATCCCAGCGCAGGACGGTTATGTCCTATCCAGAAATCCGCAAATTCGGACTTGTATTTGAAATACGCGTTATAAAGCTGAAGCTCCGCACGGTTTTCAAAATCATCATAAGCCAGCCGGAACTGAATCGCTGCTGCCGCCACATCACGGGTCTCGCCGGAAAACCGTTGCAGATAATCGAATCCCACAGACGGTTTCTGCATCACATCTTCGGCGGTTTTGGAATAAAGAATGCCTTTGTCTTCATGGCTTGAATATCCTCCTATCCCCTGAGCTTCAAGGTATAGGAGATAGTTCGCGCAAAAACCAAAATCAGCCGCGCACAGAATCAGAAATATTCCGATCAATATTCTAAATATCAAATCGGATACTCCCTCTGTAAATAGCTTTGCCGTCTTTTTTGAATGTCAGCTTTACTTCCCAATCTCCGGGCATGACCACATTGACCGGCAGAAGATAATCCCCTTTTTTGTTGAGCTTGAAGTCAACATCGCCGGAATCATGGTGTCCTTTCATCGAAGGCATTCCCGAATTTCCCGTGATGCCCAGTCCGGTTTCTTTTTTTCCGTCTTTGCCGAACAACTCGATTTTCAGAATCATCGTACCGAGCTGCGGTTTTTTGTCAAAACTGTAAGTGAAATAATAGTCTTTCCCGATAGGGCATTTTTTATCCGCGCCGGGAAGCATCTCATAGCTTTCTTTGTCTTCCGATATTGCTGCCTGCGGATTTATTGCCATGGACAGAAGAATAAACATCACGGCAACCCATTTCAACCTCGTCTTAACTTCGTAGAGCATAATATCCTCCTTCTCATTGTTTTATCGACAGAACTATTGTCGAAATACATAAGATCGTAGCTGAAAAAACAGCATCACCCCTTTGCCGGAATTA
>CAZMDM010000215.1:0-6860 GCA_964564775.1 uncultured Desulfonema sp.
TATAGCCTATATGCAAACGGGGCAATGAGAAGTTTTGGGAGGATGTGTAATTCGCCCGAAATAAATTGCAGCGCCGCAAATGCAAGCCTGCCTAAGTGGAGTCCGGTTTTTTATGAGCGATAAAGAAAAAATACCCCTGAATTTGATTTTTTTTGTTGACAAACGAAAATCGACCTGTTAAATAAAGCACACTTCTGAGCGGGAATAACTCAGTGGTAGAGTGCAACCTTGCCAAGGTTGAAGTCGCGAGTTCGAATCTCGTTTCCCGCTCCATTTTTTTTGATGGCGGCATAGCCAAGTGGTAAGGCCACGGTCTGCAAAACCGTTATACTCCGGTTCGAATCCGGATGCCGCCTCCATAACTCCTCCGACTTTCTACTCTATATCTATTATTCCGTTCTATTTCGGTGTCATCATGTTAAAACAAGATCATATTTTGTTTCAGCGCATTCGGGCAGAATTTGAAAGCGGATTCGAAGTGAATCCCGATGTGTTGCGCTATATCCATTCCACATTATCGCATCCGTCCCTTGCAGAGCTTGAAGAGGTTTTAAGCGATGAAACCCACTGCGAGCGTGAGCCGATCCTCGAACTGCTCTTTTTCCCGGACGAATCGTTTCAGATCAGCATCGAAGAGATTTTGGAAGCCGAAGATTTTGTCAAAGCAGACGAAATCGAACTTTCCCGACTCCTCTGTGCCGAAAATATCCGGGTTCCTTTCCGATTTCCGAATAAAGAGACTCTTTTTGTCCCATTGACCCAAGAAGCCGCATATCGTTTTATTTCCCGCCTTCGCTTGTCATACAAGGCAGATTTGCGAATCAGAGACGCGCTTGAGAGATGTGTTGCACAAGACCTGCGATCTGTGATAAAAGTCCGTCTGAGAAACGCGTGCTTCAGATATAATAAAAATAATGTCAGAGTGTTATGCGATTTCTTCGAAAAACTCGGATTCGTATCGGATCAGCTTGCCGGAAGTCTTGAGGTGATGCTGAACATTCTTTCCGAGCCTCATGCCGAAGAAGATATTCACAGGGCTTTGGAAAAACGCAGGGATTTTTATACGCTGGCATTGCAGAAAGCTGCCGAGTCCGAGGATATATTCGACAAAAACAACATCGAAACCATGATGGTTCAGGGGCTGAGATTACCGCATATTGACCGCAATGAAGTCATGCGGCAGATCGTTATCATTGAGCGGATACAATATTTTTTATCGAAATAGGGGTAAGTTCATCCTTGTCGGTTACGAAACCGAGCGATAAATCGCCCGGCTAGTAGACGAAGCCTACTTAAGCAGGCTTTAGCTTTCAGCCCGGAAATTTATTTCGGGGCGACCGATAACTGTGAATTATACCCGATAGGGAGAGAGATCATGACAGACATCGTTGATGTAAGGGCAAGAGAAATTTTGGATTCCAGAGGCAATCCGACAATCGAAGTGGATGTAACTTTATCCTGCGGTGCAATCGGACGTGCTGCTGTGCCTTCGGGCGCATCCACAGGAACGCGGGAAGCTTTGGAACTTCGAGATACGGAATCTAAACGCTATGGCGGTAAAGGGGTTGAAACCGCAGTTAAAAATGTCCACGAAATCGCTCATGCCATTGAGGGCATGAATGCTGCGGATCAGACTGCGGTGGATACCGCGATGATCGAACTCGATGCGACTGACAACAAATCGAGATTGGGCGCGAATGCGATTTTGGGTGTTTCGATGGCAGTGGCGCGGGCAGCGGCTCAGGCGCACGGAATGAGTTTATATCGATATCTTGGTGGAATTTATGCCAAATATCTGCCGATTCCTCTGATGAATATCATCAACGGCGGCGCGCACGCGACCAATAATCTGGATATTCAAGAATTTATGATTGTTCCGGTCGGCGCGGACTGTATTGCCGAAGCAGTTCGGATGGGAGCGGAAACCTTTCATGCCCTGAAAAGCATTCTCAAGGAAAAAGGATTTTCCACCGGCGTGGGCGATGAAGGCGGATTTGCACCCAATTTGGAATCCAATGAAGCTGCCATCCAACTGATTATGAGCGCTATCGAAAAAGCCGGGTATCAGCCGGGCGAAGATATCTCATTGGCATTGGATGCAGCTGCCAGTGAATTTTTCCATAACGGCAAGTACGATCTGAAATCCGAAAACAAAATTCTCACTGCCGAAGAACTGGTGGATTATTATGAAAAACTGATCGAGGCATATCCGATTGTTTCCATTGAAGATGGACTTGCTGAAGGCGACTGGGAAGGCTGGAAAATGATGACAGATCGCTTAGGTGAAATTCAGATTGTTGGAGATGATATCTTTGTCACCAATCCTGAAATTTTTGCTAAAGGCATCGAAGAAGAGGTTGCCAATTCGATTCTGATCAAGCTCAATCAGATCGGCACAGTTACAGAAACCCTGACCACTATCGAAATGGCAAAGCAGTCAGGATATTCCACCGTGATTTCCCATCGTTCCGGAGAAACCGAAGATACCTTTATCGCGGATCTGGCAGTTGCGGTCAATGCCGGGCAGATCAAAACCGGATCGCTTTCGCGCACGGATCGGATTGCCAAATACAACCAGCTGATTCGCATTGAGGAAGAACTGGGCAAATCCGCCATGTTTTCACAATTTATTTTGGGATAATTTCATGGCGTGCAATCCGAAATTTATTTTCGTTACCGGCGGGGTTTTATCCTCGCTGGGCAAAGGTCTGGCTTCTGCCTCGATAGCGGCTCTGCTCGAAAGCCGGGGACTAAGTGTTACGATTCAGAAGCTTGATCCGTATATCAATGTGGATCCCGGAACCATGAATCCGTTTCAGCACGGAGAAGTGTTTGTTACGGATGACGGTGCGGAAACCGATCTGGACTTGGGGCATTACGAGCGGTTCACCACCACCGTGATGGGACGCGACAACAATTTTACCAGCGGCAAGATTTATCACTCGGTGATCAGCAAAGAGCGCAGAGGCGATTATCTGGGCGGAACCGTTCAGGTAATTCCGCATATTACCGATGAAATCAAGCAAAGCATCCGTCTGGTATCTCTGGGCGTGGATATCGTGATTGTGGAAATCGGCGGAACCATCGGCGATATCGAGAGTCTGCCGTTTCTGGAAGCCATCCGGCAGTTCAGAGCAGATGTGGGCAAAGACAATGTGTTGTATATTCATCTGACCCTGATTCCGTATATGGGAACATCGGGAGAACTCAAAACCAAGCCGACCCAGCACAGCGTCAAAGAACTCCGAAGTATCGGAATTCAGCCGGATATTCTGCTTTGCCGCACCGGTCGGGATCTGCCCAAAGAGGTCAAAGGCAAAATTGCTCTGTTCTGCGATGTCAGCGCGGATGCAGTCATCACTGCCAAAGATGTGGCTTGTATTTACGAAGTTCCTCTGAATTTCCACAAAGAAGGTCTGGATGACAAGATCGTGGAATTGCTTCATATCTGGACACGGGCGCCGCATCTGGACAGATGGGAAAAGCTGATTGAGAAAATTCACTCTCCGAAACATGAGGTTACGATTGCCATTGTCGGCAAATACACCAATCTCACCGAATCGTATAAAAGTCTTAATGAAGCTTTGGTTCACGGCGGATTTGCCAATGATTGCAACGTGAAGCTGAAATTTGTGGATTCGGAAACTGTAAGTGATGAGAACTGTTCGGAATTGCTGTCGGATGTTCACGGGATTTTAATTCCTGGCGGATTCGGTGCGCGGGGTGTGGAAGGAAAAATCCGTGCTGCCCGGTATGCCAGAGAAAAGAAAGTGCCGTATTTCGGAATCTGTCTGGGAATGCAGATTGCGGTGGCGGAGTTTGCCCGGCATATCGCAGGATTCGATCATGCCAACAGCGAGGAATTTGATGAACATACACCTCATCCGGTGATTTTTCTGATGAAAGAATGGTATGATCAGAAGAGCAATATTCTGCATCGCCGGGATGAAATGTCTGACAAAGGCGGCACCATGCGTCTGGGCGCGTATCCCTGTGTGCTGAAACAAGATACATTGGCATATCAGGCATATCAGGCTGCGGAAATTTCGGAGCGTCATCGCCATCGCTATGAATTCAATAACGCGTATCGCACGCCGCTTGTGGAAAAAGGCTTGATAATCAGTGGGTTGTCGCCTGACGGGGAGCTTGTGGAAATTATCGAACTCGGCGATCATCCCTGGTTTCTGGGATGCCAGTTTCACCCCGAATTCAAATCCCGTCCCATGAATCCACATCCACTGTTCGCATCATTCATCAAAGCAGCATCGGAATTTTGTAAAAAGAACTCATAAACCCGAATATAAGCGGACCCGACTGTACGCCGAGCCTGCTTAGGCAGGCTTGAATTTATCTCGAAAAATGGAGACTATGGCAAGAGATCGGATCGGATTTTTTTATTTTGAGCAAGCTGGATTTCATCGCGACATCATCGCACCGATTTATCAGCAATTAAAAGACAATTTCACATGCCTCATTTCAACCGATCTTGAGAACATGCTGACATTCAAGCCTGATATTATCGTTTTGTCGGAGCATCACAAGGCTTTCTTTCATCATTACCTGCCTTCGGCAATCGTGATCATGACTCGGCACGGCTTTGCCACAAAAAATTATCTGAGACAGTCTATGTCATGGTATGATGTTTTCTGCGTATCCAGCGACTGGGTGAGGGACGATCTGATGAGGCAGGGCGTAAAACCGCAGATCGCTTATCTGGTGGCAGGGTTTCCTCTGATGGATAAGGTATTGCGGCACCAGAATTCTTCAGCTTTGAAATCGAAATTGTTTCCCGATAACTCGCCGGTAATGCTGTATGCGCCGACGTGGAATCCTCCGCTCAATTCGGTAGAAATTCTCGGAGAACACTGGCTGAACACTCTCAGAAAAACCCATCCGTTTCTGAATGTGATTATCAAACCTCATCCGCATATTGCCGGCAAAAATCCCGAATGGATGTCAATGTGGCGCAAAATGACGGATAACGATCCGAAATCTTTTCTGGTTGAAGATACCCAGAGCGATGTATATGAATATTTTCCGATGTCGGATATTCTGATGACTGATGCGTCAAGCGTGATGTTTTATTTTCTGGCTCTGGATCGCCCGATGATACTGATCAATAATCCGAAACGATTTGATTCCCGCCGATGGTATGACAGTACAGGTCCCGAATGGCAGTGGCGGGATATGGGCATCGAAATCGGATCGTTACAGGAATTACCGGATGCTGTTTCCCGATGTATCGGGTTTCCGCAGGAAAAGGCGACTGAGCGCGCTTTATATCGTCAGAGGGTTTTCGGAAATTATACCGACGGAAGAGCGTCTGAGCGGATTGCCGGATTCATCCGTCAGCTTGTTTATCCGAGACTGGAAGATGCGCGTTGGGTGAATGCGGTTTGGCAGGCAATCGAGGCGCGGGGAAAGCAGATAAGCCGATGACAAAGAAAAAAATTTATCTTACCGACTTAACACATGAAACCGATGCGGGACCGGGCAGCGATTCCATGCCGATTCAGATCGGTCTGATTGCCGCACATTGCCTGAAAGAACACGGCGATAAGGTTGAAATACAGTTATTCAAATTTATCGGCGATCTGGATCATGCTGCCAGACAACATCCTCCGTTTATGATCGGCTGCTCGAATTATCTTTGGAATATTGATCTGAGTTACAAAACTGTCAGCGCAATCAAAGAAAAATATCCTGAAACGATTATTGTATTCGGTGGTCCGAATTACTCGGATGATATTGATGAACAGATGACTTGGCTTCGGAATCATCCGAATGTTGATCTTTATATTTATAAAGACGGAGAAATTCCTTTTGCCCGATTGGTGGGATTTCTTTCGGATATGCCTGATGTGCTTACGGCTAAAAAAGCAAAACTGCCGAGCTGTCACGCGCTTGTGAACAATATTCCTTTTTTCGGAAAACCGGAGTCGCGCCTGAATGATCTGACAGAAACGCCGTCTCCGTATCTTATCGGACTTATGGATCATTTTTTTGACAAACGATTGATTCCGACCATTCAGACGAGCCGGGGCTGTCCGTTTTCATGTACTTTCTGTACCGAAGGCGGCAGATATTACAACAAGGTTGCCAAACGCTCTTTCGAACACAAAAAAGCAGAAGTCGGGTATATCTGTCAGCGGATAAAACATACGAAAACTTTGTATATTACAGACTCCAATTTCGGAATGTATGCCGAAGATGAACTGTTCTGCGAGTATTTGGGCAAATTGCGCGAGCAGACCGGTTTTCCCGAATTCGTATTTTGCAGCGCGGGAAAAAACAATCAGGAGCGTCTTCTGAGATGCAATGAGTTTCTCAAAGGTTCTCTGAGATTTACCCTTGCAGTTCAATCCATGAATCCTGATGTGCTGGATAATATCAGACGCAGAAACATATCTTTGTCATCCATGATGTCTGTATCCGCGCAGATAAGCGATACGAATACGCATGTGTTTTCGGAGGTTATTTTGGGTCTTCCGGGAGAAACTTTGGAAAGCCATAAGAAAACCATAGAGACAATTGTATCTGCCGGAATCAACAATATCACCCAGTATCAGCTTTTGCTTATTCCCGGTACCGAGGTTGCTTCTTCAGCATCCCGAAAGCAATTCGGTATCAAAGGAATGTTCAGACCGGTTCAACGGTCTTCGGGAATATATGCAATAGCGGATAAAAGGTTTTCCTCGACAGATATTCAGGAACTCTGTGTCAGCACAAACACATTGTCTTTTGAAGAGTATCTTGAAGCCAGACGATTTTATCTGACAGTGGGATTGTTTTACAATGATCGTATTTTCGGTGAAATAAATGCTTTGCTTCGGATGCTCCGTATGTCCGCGTGGGAATGG
>CAZMDM010000216.1:0-9301 GCA_964564775.1 uncultured Desulfonema sp.
GGCAGCTTCTTCCCATTCCGCCGTTGGAAAAAACCGAAGAATCTGCTTCCGAAGAAAAAGCGTATCTGCCGGAACATATTTGCGAGCCTTCGCCTGCGGAACTGTTGAGCGAAATGCTGCCACAGAATGTCTATTCCCAGATTTACAGCGGGCTGCTGGAGACATCCACCAGTGAACACGCCGCTCGTATGTCTGCAATGGATAACGCTACCAAAGCATGTAACGATATGATCGGCTCTCTGACACTGGCTTACAACAAAGCCCGTCAGTCGGCAATTACCGCAGAACTTATGGACATTGTCGGCGGTGCTGAAGCACTTAAAGGTTAGTGTAAAGTGCAAGGTATAAAGTGCAACAAAAATAACCGCGTATCGGTTGATATATTTCAGGAGGTCTCCAGATGGGAGAAAATATAGGAAGGATCACGCAGGTCATGGGACCTGTCGTGGATGTTGAGTTCGAGCAGGGCAAACTGCCGACGCTGTTGAACGCACTTCTGATTTCAAACCCCGCGATCAGCGATGAAGCAGATAACCTGGTCGTAGAAGTTGCCCAGCATTTGGGCGATAATGTTGTTCGTACCATTGCTATGGATGTTACAGACGGTCTGGTCAGAGGAATGGCAGTTAAAGATACCGGAAAACCCATTATGATGCCTGTCGGCGAAGCCGGTCTGGGACGCGTTCTGAACGTTGTGGGTCGTCCGGTGGATGGTCTGGGTCCGATCAGCCAGGAAAAAATG
Organism: uncultured Desulfonema sp.; assembly: GCA_964564775.1. Classification (GTDB taxonomy): domain Bacteria; phylum Desulfobacterota; class Desulfobacteria; order Desulfobacterales; family DYRC01; genus DYRC01. Next base: position 743 of record CAZMDM010000216.1, read on the forward strand.
ATGCCGATTCATCGTCCCGCACCGAAATTTACCGAACAGGATACCACGGTCCGCGTTCTGGAAACCGGTGTCAAAGTTATTGACATGCTGGTTCCCTTCCCCCGAGGCGGTAAAATGGGGATGTTCGGCGGCGCTGGCGTCGGCAAGACCGTTATCATGATGGAAATGGTTCACAACATCGCGATGCATCACGGCGGTATCTCCGTATTTGCAGGCGTTGGCGAGCGTACCCGTGAAGGAAACGATCTGTATCACGAAATGAAAAACTCCGGCGTTCTTCCCAAAGCCGCACTGATCTATGGTCAGATGACAGAACCGCCCGGTGCGCGTGCGCGTGTTGCGATTTCCGCTCTGACTGCTGCGGAATATTTCCGTGATGTGGAAGGTCAGGACGTGCTGATGTTCATTGATAACATTTTCCGCTTCACTCAGGCAGGTTCTGAAGTATCGGCTCTTCTCGGACGTATGCCTTCTGCGGTCGGTTATCAGCCCACACTGGCGGTTGACTTGGGCGCGCTTCAGGAACGCATCACCTCCACCGATAAAGGCTCGATCACGGCTGTTCAGTGCGTGTACGTGCCTGCGGACGACTTGACCGACCCTGCTCCGGCAACCACATTTGCCCACTTGGATGGTACGGTTGTTCTTTCTCGTCAGATCGCAGAATTGGGTATTTATCCGGCGGTTGACCCGTTGGATTCCACATCCCGCATTCTGGATGCCAACTACATCGGCGAAGAACATTATCTGGTTGCACGCAAGGTTCAGAGAATCCTGCAGAAATACAAAGAACTTCAGGACATCATTGCAATTCTGGGTATGGAAGAATTGTCCGATGAAGACAAAGTTACCGTTGCCCGTGCCAGACGTATTCAGAGATTTCTGTCTCAGCCTTTCCATGTTGCCGAAACCTTTACCGGCATGGCAGGAAAATACGTCAAGATTGAAGATACGGTTCGCGGTTTCAAAGATATTTGCGAAGGCAAGTATGATGATCTGCCGGAACAGGCATTCTACATGGTTGGAACAATCGAAGAGGCGGTCGAGAAAGCCAAGAAGATGGCAGAAGTCAAATAAATAAACAGGGGACCCAATAAGGAGAAGCTATGGCTGAAAACATCAGATTGGAAGTAGTAACCCCTGAAAAATTCGTTGTCAGCGAAGAAGCTCAGATCGTTGTCGCTCCGGGTGTACAGGGCGAATTCGGTGTGCTGGCAGGACATACGCCGTTTCTGAGTGCGTTAAAGCTCGGAACGATCCGCTATAAAGATGCTCAGGGCATCGAAAGAGCGGTTTTTGTCAGCGGCGGATTTGCAGAAGCACTTCCTGACAAAGTAACCGTACTGGCTGAATCGGCTGAACGCCGCCGCGACATTGATATAGAACGCGCCAAAGTGGCTTTGGAACGCGCTCAGAAACGTCTTGCCGAAGCCAAAGAAGATGTGGACTTCGTGAGGGCAAGAGCATCTTTGGAACGGGCAATGCACCGTCTGAAACTTGCATCCACCAAGCGTGCGGCATAAGTGAAAGTGGAAAAAGTGTTAAGTGGAAAGAAAAAATACATAACACTTAACAAAAAAAGGGCAGGCTTTTATCCAAGGGCTTGCCCTTTTGGTTTATTCGATACACCATAAAAAATCTTTCAGGATCATTTCATAATGAAACCCGATGCGATCCTTGTGTTTCTTGTTCTTCTTATCACCGCTCATTCCGCGCATTCTGAGGAAAGCTCTCTGAAAGCCAGATTAGCCGAAGAATTCAGATGGCTTAAAGAAGAAACTTATGTCTGGAGCGCGTCCAAGCATGAGCAGAAAACTTCGGAAGCGCCATCTTTGGTAACCATCGTGAGTTCCGATGAGATCAGAAAATCCGGCTATCGCACTCTGTCGGATGTTCTGAGAAGAGCTAGCGGATTTTATACGGTATATAACCGATATTACGAAACTGTCGGCACAAGAGGCTTGAAAATTCCCGGAGATGCCAGCACAAAAATTCTGCTGCTGATTGACGGACATCGGCTTAATGACAATGTCTATAATCAGGCAATGATCGGAACGGATTTTCCTTTGGATATCGATCTGATAGACAGAGTCGAGATTACACGGGGATCGGGTTCCTGTCTTTATGGCAACAACGCGTTTTTCGGCGTTATCAATGTCATTACGAAAAAAGCATCCGCGATTGACGGTACTGAAGTTTCTGCGGATATGGGATCATCGAATACTTACAAAGGCAGAATAACTTACGCCAGAAAGTTTTCAGATACCGGCGATATTCTGTTGTCTGTTTCAGGATATGATAGCAAAGGAGATAAAACTCTATATTATAAAGAATTCGATGATCCGGCAACCCATAACGGAATTGCGGAAAATCTCGACAGAGACCGATTTGAAAAACTTTTTTTAAAAATGACGTACAATGATTTCACGCTGACCAGTCTTCACGGTTCGAGAGATAAAGACATTCCCACTGCCGCTTATGGAACATGGTTCAATAATCCTTACAATGCCACTGACAGACGCTCTTATGCAGAACTGAAATATGATCATTCGATAGACAAAGATACCGGCATATCTGCGCGGATTTATGCTGATCGCTATACTTATTACGGCAATTATCCGTATCAGGGATTTTCCGAAGACGGAAGTTCTTATCTGTACTATCAGAGGGAAAAAGACCCTTCGGAATGGATCGGCGGAGAACTGAGGCTGAATAAAACCATATCGGATAAAGACAGACTTACCATCGGAGCGGAAGATCAGTACAACATACTTCAAAACATTCTGACTTATGATGAAGAACCGTATTATCTTTATGTAGATGACAGACATACCTCCTCGACATGGGCGGTTTATATCGAAAATGAGTTGAAAATCACCGATACGCTGATTCTGGGTGCGGGGTTGCGGTATGACCATTATGATTCCTTCGGAGGAACTACGAATCCGAGACTTTCGCTGATATATAATCCGTTTGAATCCACAACACTGAAGCTTATTTATGGCACGGCTTTCCGTGCGCCGAATATCAATGAAATCGCGAGCGAAGATTTCGCTTACGGAACATTCACGATCAATCCTGAAAAAATAAGAACTTATGAAGCGATTATCGAGCAGAACTACGGCAGACATTTTCAGGGATTTGTTTCGGGGTTTATGTATAAAATCGAAGGGCTGATTGCTCAGGTTCCCTGGGGAGACGAATGGGTGATCTATACCAATGCCGATGATGCCGATGCCAAAGGTATAGAAGCGGAAATCCGCACAAAATGGGACAATGGTTTGCAAACTTGTCTGAATTATACATTTCAGGATGTCAGAAATAGCAAAACAAATGAGGCGCTTCCGGTTTCTCCGAAACATCTGCTCAAGGCAAATCTTGTTCTGCCTCTGATTCGGGATCAACTGTTCTTTTCTTCGGAAGGACAATATATGAGCAGCAGAAAAACCATCAACGGCAATGAGACAGACAGCTATTTTGTTGTAAATACAACACTTCTGAGTATGAACCGGATCAGAGGCTTTGAGCTTTCTGCCAGTATTTACAATCTGTTCGATCAAAAATATAGTGATCCAGCGGCTGCCGAGCATATTCAGGATAGCATAGAACAAATCGGGCGTAGTTTTCGGATAAAGCTGACGTATTTGTTTTAAATTTTTATTTTCAGGCTCGGTATTCCGATATAAGGTGGTTTAAAGATATATGGAAAATTCAAGACTTGTTCCTGCGCTTATTCTGACGTGTATCTTGTTTACATGCTGTATGATTCCGATCAGTATTCTGGGAAAAGGTTATCTTCCTCAGGATGATGCGCTGAGACATGTCGCCAAAGTCATTTCAGGGAAAAAATGGAGCGATATTCTTGTTCTGAGACCTGAAATTCAGACAGATAGCCATCCGGGCTGGCATAAAATTTTGGAACTCATTTATCGGCTTACTGATATGAATATCCGCGGTATGGTGATGCTGTCCGTTGCCATGCTGTTTATCTGGTTCAGCGTTATTCCGGTTTTATTTTCAGAGCGTCCCGAGGCATGGCTGATTTCCCTGCTCATCATTTCGATATCGGACTTTCCCACCTTTCATCGCTTGTTGTTAGGAAGACCGTATATTTTTACGATGTCATGGGTGGTTTTCTTTTTCTTTTCATGGAAAAAACTCCGAACAAAAACTGTTTCTCCGGGCATTTTCATCCCGTTATTGCTGTATTCCGTTGCATCCGTATGGATTCACTGCAATTGGCCCGTATTCGGATTGCCGGTATTCTGCCTGATATTCGCCGGGGAGCGGAGAGCAGCTTTGAATTTATCTGTTATGATTATAATTGCTGTTTTTCTGGGAGCTTGTCTTACAGGGCATCCGTTTCCGTTTCTGAAGCAAACATTTTGGCACGGATATACGGCATTAACCGAAATGCCTCGTCATAACATGGTCAGCGAATTCCAAATCGGACCCGTAATGCCGCTATTGATTATTGCTGCTATTCTGATCCTATTGGGGAAAAAGTTGAGAAATGATAAAGATATGCCCGTTTCCGATCCGATTCTTATCATGGCAGCAATCTGCTACATATTGCAGTTTTCGACACGCCGATTCTGGCTTGATATGGGATTTCCAGCATTCAGTGTGTGGATTGCAATCGAAATCGGAGAGTTATTGAAAAAAAAATTCGATGTATTCTCATGGAAAAGAGCTGGAATTGTTATTTTTATGTGCGCCAGTTTCTATCTTTACGTCAGTTGTGATTATAATAATCGTTGGAGCAAGGCATGGAGAAATGAGTTTCTGCCTGATGATACTCCGGCCACTCATGAATGGCTGCCCGAATTCGGCGGAGTCCTGTATAATCTCGAAATGTCCGTTTTCTATAAAAATTTCTATAAAAATCCTCATGCTCCTTGGCGCTATATACTGGGATTCGAACCCACGATGATGCCGCATGACGATCTGGAAATCTATAAAAATATATTGTTGAGCAAAGGGCATGCCCACTCCTTTGAGGCATGGATAAACAAAATGACCTATAAAGACAGGCTTATCATCATACAATCAGAAGCGATCAATCCTGCTCTTTCGGGACTCGAATGGCGTTATATGCCGGATAATATATGGATCGGAAGAAAAAAGCGATAGGACGGACTTTATGATACTGGTTGCCGATAATTTGCAGATTACCGACAGAAAGATTGAACAAGCTGTCATGGACATGAATCCCGAACCGATTCGGGAATTGGTTATGGCGTGTGAAAAAGCAGGCGCACAGGCGATTGATATCAATTCGGGACCATTATCCCGCGATCCGGAAAAGAAAATGGCATTTCTGGTCGAAGCGGTTCAGGCGGCTACGGATTTGCCGGTTCTGATTGATACTGCCAATCCCAAAGCCATGGAAGCCGGATTGATTGCAAACAGCAAAACCGCAATCATCAACGGATTTTCGTTAGAGCCGTCAAAGCTCGAGTTTATTTTGCCGCTTGCCCAAAAATACGATGCGGATATTATCGGCTACCTGCTCTATCCCAACAGCCATGTTCCGCCGGATAGCACAGAGCGACTGAGTGTCGCGGTCGAAATTTTGGCGCAGGTTCAGGCTGCGGGAGTTGATAAAGAGCGGCTGATCATCGACCCGATCATTGCCCCGGCAATCTGGGAAAACGGCATGTTTCAGGATATGGAAATTCTGACGGTTTTAAGACAACTGCCGGAAGTATTGGGTTTTCCGGTCAGAACCATCGGCGGGGTTTCCAATCTCACCACCGGCAGGGGACCTGCCGATAAAAAACGTCTGCTCGAAAAAACCTATCTTCCCATGCTTGCCGCATCAGGACTCAGTTATGCGCTGATGAATATCTTTCACCAAGACAGCGTTGAGGTTGCCAAAGCCTGTAATGTGCTTTCGGATACGAAAATTTTTACTTGGGAATTGCTGTGAGTAAAAGAATTCCGATAATCCGAGAAACAGACGACTACGTGCTGGCATGGAAAGAGGCGAATCTTCCGACCACGCGGACAGAAGCGCATCCTGATTGTCTGATCACCCGCCTGATTCGGCAGCGTCCCGATATTAGCGGAGTTATCGGATATTCGCCGGATGAATTCGGATTGCTAAATCGCTTGGATAATCGTACGGTTGGACTTGTAATGATTGCCAAAACTCAGGACGCGTTTGAGCGGCTAAGCAGACAATTTCATCATGAGCAGTGGACAAAACTGTATCTGGCATACTGCTATAATTTGGGAAATCAGGAACGGGGCATGATTGATATCCCGATTGCCCATCATCCCCGCAAAGCCAAAAAAATGGTTCCGGTTCAGGGCAATACGCCGTATCGCGGCAAGCCTCAGCCCTGTACGACATGGTTTGAAAAAATTCCGGATCAGAGGGCGCGTGAAATTTGGATGCGGTGCCTGAGCAATAAAATCAGATTTCCGATATTTTCTGTTGACGACAAGAGCTTCACTTGGGTATTTTGTAAAATTACACGCGGCAAACGACATCAGATCAGACTTCATCTCAGATCGGTCGGATATCCGATTTTGGGAGATACTCTGTATAAGCCGCCCCCGAAATATCAAACCGATTGGACAGATCACCATGCCTTGTATGCTGTTGGCTTATGTTCGAACTGCCAATAATGTCAAACTATTTTCAAAAAGGAAACCGCCATGTCAGAATCTTTTGTAATTACCAGAGCAGACGGTGAGGAACGGGCAATTTCGGGGTATATGTATGCTGCCCCTAATCCGAATGCCAAACAGTATCGGGCTTCAGCCAAAAAACTTCCGGCAAAAGTGGATCTGCGGCAATATATGACCGCAGTGGAAAATCAGGGGCATGCCAACAGCTGCACGGCAAATGCGGTGGCAGGCGCGTATGAGTATCTGGCAAAACGTCATACCGGCAATGACTATGATGTAAGCCGCCTTTTTATTTATTACAACGCAAGAGCATTGTATGATGAGGAAAATATCGAAGATCGAGGCTCTTATATCAGCCTTGCCATCGAAGGGTTGAAACAATACGGCGCGTGTTCCGAAGCGACTTGGGATTATGATACGGAACGGGTGAATGAAGCACCGGATGAAGATGCTTATAATGAGGCAGCCAATTTCATTGTCGAAGATATGGAAGTGCTTCCGGTGGACTTGAACGCATGGAAAGCCTGTCTGGCGGACGGATATCCGATTATTTTCGGAATCAAGCTGTTCAGTTCCTTTGATAAGCAGCGCAAAAAAGGAGTGGTTCCCATGCCCACGCCCAAAGAAACGCAAAGAGGACAACACGGCGCACATGCCATGCTCTGTGTGGGATATTCGGATAATGACAAAGTATTCATTGTTCGGAATTCATGGGGCGAGGAATGGGGAGACAGAGGCTATTGCTATATTCCTTATGATTATATGGTCAATCCGAAATTCAACTTGGGCGATTGCTGGCGAATCCGGCAATTGGAAAATGTGGATTTCGATGAGACCACATGGAGCGATGATGACGAATCTGTATTGGGGGATTATGATTCCGAACTCGCCAACATGTCAGATGAAGATTACACTGATTTTCTGGATGAGATGGGTGATGTTGCTCTCGAATACCGGATCGGCTTGCTGTTTCTTCATGCGGCAAATGCGGATAACGAAATTTCCGAGCAGGAGTTTGATGAAATCGCGGCGTACATGGATCAGACTCTGGAAAAACTCGGATCCGATCTGAAATCCGGAAAAGTTCTGAGATACTGCATGAAAAGCCTTGAAGATCAGGACTTGCTGGAAGAGACCATCGCCATTTTCGGCAACTATCTCTCTTCCGAAATGCTTGCCAAAATGCTCAATGATCTCAAAGAAGTCATCGGCACGGACGGACTCTCCGAAGATGAAAGAAGTTTTCTCGATCATCTGATGTCGGTATGGCAGATGGGTGAAAGCAGTGAAGAGGAAGGCGAGGATGAGGAGGATAAGGAGAGTGAGGATGAAGAAGATGATGAGAAAGATGGCGATGACGATGAAGAAGGAGAGGAGGACGAAAAAGACGAGGATGATGAAGATGAGGATGGAGACGAAGAGGACGAAGATGATGATGACGATGGCGATGACGATGAGGAGGAAGATGAAAAATGAAAGAGGAGATTCTTTCTGATTGACTTTGCACTGTATCTTTTGTAAAATAAAAATATTAGGGTTGAATTTGAACTAAAAATAAAAAAGGAGAAAGTTCGATGAAAAAACTGGGTTTCGTTGTTGCGTTGTGTGTTGTTGTCGGTCTGCTGTTTGCATTTCAGGCAGTAGCAGCGGATAAACCCGCTGATGCCAAAACTCCTGCAGCAGATGTCAAAAAAGAGACGACTGTCAAAAAAGACGCTGTTCCTGCCACAGATCTGGTGTATCATGGTAACAAAAATACCAAAGTCTTTCATAAGGCAGGATGCAAAGACTATAATTGCAAGAATTGCACAGAAAAGTTCGCTTCCAAAGAGGAGGCTGTCAAAGCCGGATACAAGGCTCATAACTGTGTAAAGTAATTTTTTTTCTCTTATAACAATGGTTCGGACACTTTTTCATAAC
>CAZMDM010000217.1:0-11934 GCA_964564775.1 uncultured Desulfonema sp.
TCTGGTGATACATCCATGGGGGGGACAAGCAAAAGGTCCATGGCAAAGGCCAATTGCCGGTGGCCATTAGAATTATGTATTATGGCCATGAAGAAGCCAGAAAAGTTGGAAATATGGGGAAAAAATATCATGGGAACGGGCTTTGATCTCGATATTTCGATATTTCAAGGCTCGGGCGCGTTTGTCTGCGGAGAAGAGACTGCGATGATCCGTTCCATAGAAGGTTTTCGGGGAATGCCGTATCTTCGTCCTCCGTATCCTGTGGAACAGGGTCTCTACGGACAGCCGACCGTGATCAACAATGTCAAAACTTTGGCTGCCATAGCCCCGATCATTGAAAACGGAGCATTGTGGTACAAAAGCATCGGCACGGAAAACAGTCCGGGAACAGCCATATTTTCCGTTGTCGGCTATGTAACTCATCCGGGATTGGTTGAAATTCCGATGGGAGTTACATTACGAACCCTGATTTTCGACATCTGCGGCGGTATTCCCCAGAAAAAGAAATTCAAAGCAGTTCAGATCGGCGGACCGTCGGGCGGATGTTTGTCCGAAGCATTTCTGGATACGCGGATTGATTTCGATTCGCTGAAATCTGCCGGAGCCATGATGGGATCCGGCGGTATGGTGGTCATGGACGAAGACAACTGCATGGCAGATATGGCGAGATATTTTCTCGATTTCACGCAGAAAGAATCCTGCGGCAAATGTACATTCTGTAGAATCGGCACGCGCCATGTGTCGGATATTCTGGCGAGATTATGTCTCGGCACCGGAGAAGATGGCGATTTAAAAAAACTCGAACAATTATGCCAAGATATACAAGCAGGTTCTCTATGCGGGCTGGGCAGAACCGCACCAAATCCGGTACTGACTTCTTTGAGATATTTTCATGAGGAATATGAAGCACATATCAAAGATAAACGATGTCCGGGGCTAACCTGCCGATCCTTGACCGCGTTTTACATTGATCTGGACAGATGCGCCAGAGGCTGTGATGCCTGTATCGGATGCTGTCCGGTAGATGCGGTATTCACGACAAGAACGCGTAAAAAAGGAATTGATCAAAGCCTTTGCGTGAAATGCGGCGAGTGCATGACTGCCTGCCCGCCGGAATACAATGCGGTGAAAAAAGTATCTCCGCCGAACCTTGCGCCGATCATCGAGCGCCCGCCGAAAAGCGAACAGGAAGATTGACATGCCAAAAATTGTGATTGATAATAAAGAGCTTCAGGTTGAAGAGAATATATCCTTATTGAAAGCCTGTCTGTGCAATGGAATTTATATTCCTCATTTGTGTTTTATGGAAGAATTACAGCATCCTTCCGCATCATGCCGGCTGTGTTTTGCACAAGTCGGAGGTCAGACAGCCTTATCCTGTGCGGTAAAAGTCAGAGAAGGAATGATTGTCAGAACCGATACTCCGCAGGTCAGAAGATTGCAGATATCCGCGTTCAGATTGTTGATGTCGGTGCATCATATCATTCCGAAATGTCCGGCAAAAAAGACCTGCGAATTGATTAAAATTGCCAAATTTCTCGGCGTTTCTCTCAAAATGAAAGATTTGCCGAAAATCCTCAAAGAACCGGAGATTGATACAAGTCATCCGTTATTCGATATTCATCTTAATCGCTGTGTGCTGTGCGAAAAATGTATTCATATCTGCCGAATAACTCATGGGCATTCGCTGTGGACATTCATCAAACGGGGATTTGACATGACCGTCCGGTATTACGGAAAACAGGATTTATCAATGCTTCCGTGTAAAGATTGCCTGCGCTGTATGGATATTTGCCCGGTGAAAGCGATCACGCTGAAATAAGAAACGATTATACAGTTTCAACTTTCCCTTGACAGTCAGTCGCAAGTTAGATGAAAAACTGAAAGAATCGAAACAAATCAGAATTTTAAAATGAGAATTATAATAAATAAGGAAGTTGTGTTATGCCATTATCTGTCATAGATTTGTATCAGAAAGTATTGCCCAGAACCAATTGCAAAGACTGCGGATTTCCAACCTGTCTGGCATTTGCCAGCATGGTCGTGTCTGAAAAACTTCCGCTCAATAAATGTCCGCATTTGCCGCCGGAGGTGATTGCCAGATGTCAGCCGGAACTCGATGCCCAGTATGCTGCCGGAAAATGGACCAAAAGAGATTTGGCATCCGATGCTCTGGTTTGGGCAAAAGAACGGGCTGTATCCATGAATTTGGATGATTTGCCGGATCGGATCGGAGGCGAGCTTGTCGAGCATGGAAACGAAAAAGCGTTGAGGCTTCCTTATTTTACCGGACATATTCTGATTAAAACCACAACAATTGTCAAAGAAAGCGGCGAGACTCTGAATCACTGGGAACAGGTTTTTATTTATAATCATCTGTCTCAGGGCGGAAAGGTTGATCCCACTGGAAAATGGAAAGGGCTTGAAGAAATTCCCAACACCATTTCCAAGATCAAGTCTATGAAAGCGCATGTCGAAGAGCCTTTGCTGGAGAGATTTGGCGGGAAAATCAGTGATCTGAAAGCTGCAGCGCTTGCTATCGGCGGAACGGATATGACCGAACAGTTGAAATCTGCGGATTTGGCATTTCTATTCAGACCCTTGCCCAAAATTCCACTGCTGCTTCTGTTCTGGGAAGAAGATCAAAAAGAAGAAATCGGTGCGATTGTCAAAGTTTTGTTCGATGAAACCATTACTGAACATCTGGATATCGAATCCATCATGTTTTTAAGCGAGCGCCTGCGTCAGATGTTATGCGACAAAGCATCGTAGCAATGAAAACAAAAAACCCCGAATTTCTTCAGGGCTTTTTGTGTTATAAGACATGTTCGCCGTTTATTTATTGTCTTGCTTTTCTTCCCAGTGCTGCAACTCCCATCAGACCGATTCCTAGCAAGACCATCGTAGCAGGCTCGGGAGTGGGGGTTGTCCCCGGATCCGTCGGAGGCGCAGGCGGATCGGTCGGCGGTTTAGGCGGATCAGTACCCGGATCACCGACAGGCGGATCAGTGGGCGGAGTTGTATCTCCGATAACAGGGTTCCAAGTAGAAAGATGCGAAATTGCAGGAACCTTTCCACCTTTATTCAATAAATGTTCGGTACTCCACGTGCCGGATGTAGCTCCGCCTTCCACCCAATAGAATGCAAATTCCGTACCAGCTTTGACCGAGTAAAATTCCACAGCTTCATCCGTGAACCATTCACCGGACATACGATCAGCCGCATAAGTCAGCGTCATAAAATCATTTCCTACTCCCGGTGCATCCACTTTCGAATACGGATCAAGATCAACCGCATCATGCAGAATGTTGTTGTCAGAAAACCATTTATTAATATTGAACTCAATAGTCGCTAAAGGCGTATTTGAATCATTTCCGCTAAGCTTGAACATAAATGTTCCCGAATAAGCTGCCGCATTCGAAACCAATCCGAAAATTAACATTGCCGAAATTAAAAACATAGAAAGTTTTTTCATGGTAATATCTCCTTAGTTAAGGTCAGAGTCTTCTCTTCGTGAGAAGTTTTGTTGAAGACATTATATGCAAAACAAATGCCAATAAAAATAAAAATATTACGATAAATTCAATATTATATTTAAAATTAAATATTTAGGATTGATTTTTAAAAAATTATAGCGTGATTTTGGCGCTATGCTAGGAAGGTTTTTTACAAAAGTTGAAGTGAGAATCTACAAATTTTGGAGATTTCAAAAGGATATGCAAAATTCGATAAAAATGCAATTTATGCGGATATAATATTGAATTAAAATATAATTTTTAACAGGTCTTCTTTTTCAGGATTTTATTCCGACGCGATGGAAAATCTGCTTGACAAACCCCTGAAACAAGGCTATCCGATTTGAAATCTCTAACAGCAGTTCAAAATAAAATCAGAACTATATACCCTCATTTTGCACTTTGTCTTGAAAAGGCGGTATGTGCTATGAACAGCAGATTCACAAAAAAACAATGGTTTGTCTGGGCGGCTGCCGTATCTGTCCTCATCATGGGATCCGGAATTGCTATTGTCTTTACCATTCTTGATCCGAATCTGTTCAAAGACAATATCACACAGGCGGTTCACAAGGCTGTGGGGCGTGAACTCGTCATCGGCGGCAGGATTCATCTGTCTGTATTCCCTTGGCTCGGACTCAGGGTAAGCGATATCTCTCTTGCCAATCCGCCGGATTTCGGAAAAGATGCCATGGTTCGGATACAGGAAGCAGATATTCATATCAGGCTGATCCCTCTGTTGTCCCGAAAAATCGAGACCCGAATTCTGGTATTGAAACAGCCTGAAGTGTATCTGATCCGGGATCAGAACGGTTTGAACAACTGGGATTTCAAGCGCAAGTCTGATAAGCAGGAATCTTCGGAATCTTCATCCGATATACTGAAAGACCTGATGGTCGCAGGCGTAAAGATTTCCGATGGCAAAGTCGTATTCGAGGATCGTCAGAAAAAAACAGCATGGCGGTTTTCCAATGTGAATATCGAGAGCGGCGCTGTCAAAATCGGAGAGCCGATTGCCGGAAAGCTGAAATTCGATCTGGATTCGGACAGCCCGAAATTATCGCTCGCGCTGTCAACCGAGCATCTTACTGCGGATATCGGCAATTCTCTTTTAAAAGCAGATGATCTGAATCTGAGCTACAAAATAGCGCCTCTTTTGGACATCAGTCTCAAAACCGCGCTCAGTCTGGATTGGAAATCCGAGCTTCTCAATCTGACTCATCTGAATCTGTCGGGATTCGGGCTGAATATCGATGGGGATGCTCAGACCGAACATCTGTTTTCCAAACCGGATCTGACAGCATCTTTGAGTATCCGGGAATTTTCGCCAAAACAATGGGTTGCCAACACTGCCGATCCTCAGGCAATGACCCGCGCATCTGCCAAATTCAGACTTGCGATGAACTCTGATGCCACACAGTTCTCCGATATTATGCTGAAGCTGGATGACACCACTGTTCAGGGAAAAATCATCATCAGACAATTCAAGCCGATCCATACGAATTTCGATCTGTCCGCGGACCATCTCGATCTGAACCGCTATCTGGCACCATCATCGGAAAAAAAGCAGCGAGCCGAAGAAAGAAAACAGAAACTCGAACATCATAATCCGTTGGAAAATACTCAGATCACCGGGAATCTGCATATCGGACAATTCCGGGTGAACAAACTCAGCGCTTCGGATATTCGTATGACGATTTTGGAAAAAGACGGCAAACTCAATCTCAAACCATTGCTCGCGTCGTTATATGGCGGAAATCTCAATTCCGATGTTTCTCTGGATTTCGGGGAAAAAACACTTCCCATCACTATTTCTCTGAATGCTTCGGGAATCAATACCGGCGAAATTTTTCGGGATTTTTCCGGCAAAAACCTGATTTCCGGCGGCAGAAGCGATCTTTCTCTGAAGCTCAGCGCGCAGAGTTACGAATTTGTGAAAACCATGAGCGGCAAGGCTGATCTGAAAACTGCGAATGCGGTGCTAAAAGGATACAATATCCCCGGTCTGATCGAAATGACAGGGTATCCGTTCAAGGCACTGTTGCAGAAAGTCAAGGCATACAGGGAAGAGCCTGCGGAAACACCGATTCAGAGCCTGATTGCCCGACTCGATATTCGCAGCGGCAATGCGGTGATCCGGGAACTTGTGCTGAAAACGCCGAATATGACCATGAACGGCACAGGCAGCACGAATATTGCGGCTCGGACCATTGATACCAAGCTTTCGATGGATTTCGATCAGATTGTCAATCTGCCGGTTTCGATCAGTGGTACATATCAAAAGCCCGAATTTTTTGTCAATCCTGCCGGAGTAGTGTTCAATTCCGCGCTGAATATCGTGGGGCTGCCGATCAAGCTCGGCAAAGAAGTCATCACCAATCCCAAAGAAGTAGGCAAAAAAATCATCGAAGCTCCGGTCAATCTCGGCGAAAGCATCTTTGAGAAAGCCAAGGGCTTATTCGGCAATGATAATAAGGAGAGTAAGAAAAAAAAGAAAAAATGATAAAGGAGATTTGAGAAGCAGTCAGCATAAAATTCTTGTTCAAATCCGAATTTTCGTTTAAACTCAAATTTGACTCAGAGTTCACCTCTTTGATCTGATAAAGAGGAAGATACTAATACTTTCAATGTTTAACTATGAACAACCATCCGATATTTTTATGGAAAACGGCTGATATTCTTGGCGCGTCAAAAGGTGAGCTGATATGCGGGAGTATGAGCCGATATTTTTCCACCATAGCGACCGATTCCCGTACGGTTCGGGACGATGAATTTTTCATTGCTCTCAGAGGGGAAAAATATGACGGGCATCGCTTTTGCGATGATGCTGTCCGAAAAGGCGTGAAAGGAGTGCTGATCGAAAGATCATCGCTGAAGGATTTGCCCTTAACCGCATGGAAAAGCAAAGATATCGTCTGTATTGCCGTGCCGGATACGCTTACGGCGTTGGGGCAACTGGCATCTTATCATCGGAAGCGGAGCAATGTTATATTGACCGCGATCACCGGGTCCAACGGCAAAACCACCACGCGCAGAATGACCGCCGAAGTTCTGTCGCAGAAATACTGCACGCATTTCACCGAAGGCAATCTGAATAATGAAATCGGGCTGCCCCTGACCTTGTTCAGACTCGCTCCGAATCATCGTCAGTCCGTTGTCGAGTTGGGAATGAATCATAGCGGGGAAATCCGCAGACTTGCAACAATATGTTCGCCAGATATTGCCGTGATTAGCAATATCGGTCCCGCACATATCGAATTTTTCGGAACCCTTGAAAACATCATGCGGGCAAAAGGTGAATTATTGGAAGAACTTGCACCGGATAAACCTGCGGTCTTGAACGCGGATGATCCGTATCTGATGCGGCTTGTATCCGAAAGAGACGGCAAAACAGTATTATTCGGCATGTTGGAGACCGCGCAGATCCGAGCAGTCAATATCTGCGAACTCGAAGCCGGAACCCGATTCACGCTGATTCTGCCCGATGGTGAGGCTGAAATTCACCTTCGCATTCCCGGAAAATTCATGGTTTCCAATGCTTTGGCTGCCGCATCTGTCGGATGGCTGAACAGATTGTCCTCGCATGAAATCAAAGCAGGCTTAGAAAAGTTCGAGCCGGTTCATGGGCGCATGAACATGATCTTGCTTGCCAGCGGAGTTTATCTGATAGACGATACTTACAACGCGAATCCGGGTTCGATGAAAGCCGCTCTGATGACACTCGCGTCATTGAAAAAAGACGGAAGAGCGATTTTCGTGGCAGGCGATATGCGGGAACTCGGAGAACAATCGCCAAAGCTGCATGAAGAAATCGGGGCTGAGTCTGCGCGATACGGCGTTGTAAAACTGTATCTTACCGGAGATTTTGCAAAAAATGTTGCGGACGGCGCACTCGCAAACGGCATGAGCGCAAAAGAGGTTTTTATCGGCAGTCATTCCGAGATTGTCGAAGCCTTATCCAAAGAATTGAGACCCGGAGATCGGGTGTTGGTCAAAGGTTCCAGAGCCATGGCAATGGAGAAAGTCATACAGCAGTTGAAAATCCAATCCGAGACGAAAGCATCATGATTTATCATATACTCTATCCTCTGCACACAAGCTTTTCCGCGTTCAATATTTTCCGTTACATCACCTTTCGCACGATTTATGCGAGTCTGACCGCGTTTCTGATCTGTTTTTTCTTAGGTCCATGGTTTATCCGCAAGCTGACCGAAATGCAGATCGGGCAGTATGTGCGTGATGACGGTCCTCAGACGCATCTGAAAAAAGCCGGAACTCCCACGATGGGCGGTACGCTGATTATTTTTTCCATTGCCATATCTACCCTGCTCTGGGCAAATCTGGCGAACGGCTATATCTGGGTTTTACTTTTAATTACAATAGGATATGGCGCAATCGGCTTTGCGGACGATTATCTCAAAGTGGTCAAGAAACACAGCAAGGGACTCAGTGCCAAACAGAAATTCTGGCTTCAGATGGCGGTAGGATTCGGAGTCAGTGTTCTGATTTATTACTGGCTCGATCTGAACACGCAGGTAACTGTTCCTTTTTTCAAAAAATTCTCACCTGATCTGGGCTGGGGATATATCTTTTTTGCCACATTGGTGATTGTCGGAACTTCCAATGCGGTCAATCTGACAGACGGCTTGGACGGACTTGCCACAGGACCTGTGATTGTAACCTCTTTGACATACATGATATTTGCCTATGTAACCGGACATGCGGTGATAGCCAAATATCTGAAAATCGCCTATGTTCCGCAAAGTGGTGAAATTACGGTATTCTGCGGCATATTGGTCGGTGCGGGACTGGGATTTCTGTGGTATAACGCGTACCCCGCGCAGATGTTTATGGGAGATGTCGGATCACTGTCGCTCGGCGGAGCAATCGGCACTATCGCGGTCATTACCAAACAGGAAATCATGCTGGTATTGGTGGGCGGAATCTTTGTGATCGAGGCGCTGTCCGTGATTTTTCAGGTCGGCTTTTTCAAGCTCACCAACGGCAAACGCATCTTCAAAATGGCGCCGCTGCATCATCATTTCGAACTCAACGGATGGCCCGAATCCAAAGTCATTGTCCGATTCTGGATTATTGCAATTGCATTGTCGCTGCTTTCGATCAGTACGTTGAAATTGAGATGATCCCGGAATCAGGGAAAGATAATTTCTTTCAAAAGGTAAGAAAAAAAATGAAATCACGATTTCAGCTTCTGTTATTATTGCTTTGAATCGGATTGGAATCCGAACTTTCATCCCATTGCCGTTAAACAGCATTATGTTACGTTTCTGGTTTATCCAACAATTCCCGAACAATCGGCACAATAAACATATCATCGAGCGGCATTTTGCGAAGACATGATGCAAGCTCGTGATTTTTTTCATCCTGCGGAAGATGTTTATCCATGATAAAGCAATATTTATCCCTGATTTTACACAATCCGCTTCGGATATTCATGCCTGCCTGCCGAAAACTGCGCTCACTGACGGTGATGCCCAGTTTTTCAGCAAGTTCTTTCAATTCATGGTACAACTGTTCCGGCTTCATACATGTTACGGTTTGAAAGCTTCCACTACGGAATCCATATTTTCACCATGATGAATGATTTTGGGAGAAATAAAGCCCGCAAGCTCAAGGTCATGTGCAATTTCGGCAAGCGTATAAGTTGATCCCCCGGATGTTCCGACCAGCATGTTGATGGCAAAAATCGCTCCGGCAGGCGGATGAGTTCTGTCATCATTCATGACATGATCTCGAATCCATATTCTGCCGCCAGATTCCAGTGCATCAAAGCATCGCTGATAAAGCTCCTGATTCTGCTTCTGGCTGTTTTGATGAATAATCGCGGACAACCAGATCAGATCATGTCCTTTGGGAAATGCATCTTCATAAAAATTGCCGGAAACCAGTTTTACCCGATGCAGCAGCCCGTGTCGGGATATGCGTTCTTCTGCCAGAGGAATCACTTCGGGCAGATCGAATAATGTTGCGGAAAGATCAGGTATCTGATTTAAAAACTCAATCGTATATGTTCCCGAAGCACCACCGATGTCCAGCAGCTTTTTGGCATTGACCGGCAGCAGTTTCGGCACAAGCGTCTTTGCCATCCCTTTTCCGATAGCGTGCATGGCTCCGATAAATGGCTTCATGGCGTCTTTGTCTTTGGAAATGGAAATCGGCAGGTCTTTGATTCTGCCATTTCGGACAATATCGCTTAACTTCGACCACTTGCCCCACAGTGTGTTGAGATGGGCAATCATGGGAACGACAGAGGCTTCGGGATCATTGCTCAGGGCTTTTTCAAGCGGCGTTCTGAGCCGATAGATGCCGTCTTTTTTATCCAGAATTTCTATGGCAGTCAGCACATCCATAAACATGGTCAACGCTTCAGTATTCCAATGGTTGCTTTGTGCAAGACTTTGAATATCCGCAGGAAGTTTGTCGAACAGCTTCAATTCCGCAGCCGTCAGAATAATGCGGCTTGCAAAAAAGCCTCTTGCCATTTGGAGAACATCTTGGGGACCGATCATAAAACCTCACTTTTTATATCAAATATTTAAAATGAGAGAAGTTTTTCCGCTCTATTCCTGCAATGTGATAGCCATTTTTTTATGCGGTTCAGACAGAATGGAAGCCGAAAAAAGTAATTTTATGCCCGATCAAACCGTGAAAACTGCATCGTGAATGTTCCTCGTCCCTGAGTGGCGGATCGCAATGCTGTGGAATAACCGAACATTTTTGCAAGCGGCACAGAAGCTCGGACTTCCTGCAAGCCGCGTTTGGCTTCGATGGCTTCGATTTTGCCGTTTCTGGAACTCAGATCGCCGATCACTTCGCCCAAAAATGCATCCGGCACAAACACTTCCACCGTCATAATCGGATCCAGCAGAAATGCTTGGGCATTGTTCAAGGCATTTTTACAAGCCATAGACGCGGCAACCCGATACGCAAGCTCGGTTCCTCGTACATCCGCGAATGATCCGCCGGTCAGCACCGCTTCCACATCCACTGTAGGATAGCCCATGACCGCGCCGCTTTCCAATGCCTCGATAACGCCTTTTTCAATCGCGGCAAAAAACTGCTGCGGAATCGTTTCAACCGCAACATCGGAAATAAATCGATTTCCCGTACCTCTGTCCAAGGGGCGGAGAATAAGTCTGATCTCTGCAAAATGATGCTGTCCTGCCACTTCTCTGTCAAAAAGCGCAGTGCCTTCCGCATCTACAGCGATAGCTTCTCTGTACACGACCTGCGGCTTGCCCACATTGACATTGGTGTTGAATTCTCTCTGCATTCTGCTGATAATCACTTCCAGATGCAGCTCTCCCATGCCCGATAAAATGGTCTGTCCGGTATCCTCATCCGTGCGAACCCGAAGTGTCGGGTCTTCATCCAGAAATTTTTCAAGCACATCCGGCAGCTTTTCCTGATCCGCATGGGTTTTGGGTTCGATCGCGAGCGAAATCACCGGCTCGTAAAATTCGATTTTTTCAAGCAATATCGGATGATCGGAAGTGCATAGCGTTTCGCCGGTGGAAGAATCTTTCAGTCCGACAACGCCCACGATGCTGCCTGCTCCGGCTTCTTCAACCCGCTCTTTTTTGTTGGCGTGCATCCGCAGAATCCGGGAAAGCTTTTCTTTTTTATTACGCGACGGATTATACACATCTTCTCCGGCTTTGATTTTGCCGCTATATACCCTGACAAACGACAGCTTGCGCCCTTCCATCATGGAAACTTTGAAGATCAATGCTGCCAGAGGCGCTTTGTCTTTGGACGGACATTCGATGCTGTCTCCGGTCTGGGGATGAATGCCTTTGATCGGCGGAACATCAACAGGGCTGGGCAAATAACTCACCACCGCATCCAATAAGGGCTGAATCCCCTTGTTTTTCAAGGCACTTCCGCAGAATACCGGCACGAGTTTCAAGGCGATGGTCGCCCGTCGGACAGCATCGGTCAGATGTTCATCGGAAATTGGGGCTTCGGAAAGATACGCTTCCATGAGTTGATCATCGGACTCAGCAACGGTTTCAATGAGTTTTTCGCGATATTCTTCTGCCTGTTCCAGATATTCCGAAGAAATATCCCGATAGCTGAAATCCGCGCCCAGGCTATCGTCATCCCAGACAATCTGTTTCATTGCGATCAGATCAATGATACCGGAGAAGGATTCTTCACTGCCAGCGGGAAGGGTCATGATGAGAGGTTTGGCGTGCAGTTTTTCTTTCATCATTTCCACAGTAGCAAAAAAATCCGCGCCAATTCTGTCCATTTTGTTGATAAACGCGATTTTCGGAACATGGTATTTGTCTGCCTGACGCCATACGGTCTCAGACTGCGGCTCCACGCCTCCGACAGCGCAGAATACGCCGACCGCTCCGTCCAACACTCTGAGAGATCGTTCCACCTCAATTGTGAA
>CAZMDM010000218.1:0-4237 GCA_964564775.1 uncultured Desulfonema sp.
GGGATTCAAAAATATCACCGGCATTTCTGCGGAAACCGCCAAAGATATTCTGCGCTCCCATGATAAATTCAGCCGGACAAATCTGCTGAAAATGGCGGAAAAGGGACAGCCCAAGTCATGTAGCGAATGTCATTCGGATCAGAGCAGAAATCTCAATCTGTCTGCGTCTATTCACGGATTTCACGCCAATTTTCTGCCTGATCGCGGGGCTGAGGCGTGTACGGTCTGTCATTCCATATCGCCCGAAAGTTATACCAAAGGCTATCGGGATATTCATCACAAAGTCGGCGAAGACTGTACGAATTGTCATGGAAAGCTCGAAGATCATGCGTTAAGTGTGCTGGTGTCCGAGAAAAAATCCGGGAAATACGGCGCGGATCGTCTGATGAAAGGCATTTCCCCGAAAGGCGTTGAAAAGACCGAGGACATCATGCCCCGAAAAGCCCGTATCAATGCGCCGGATTGCTTAAGCTGTCATGTCAATTTCAATGCGCCGGAAACCGATACCGCGCCTCCGAACAGTTGGAATAAGGAAATCAGCCAGTTGTATCGCAATCGCAAGGATAATGAAGGCTTGATGTGCGCGGCATGTCATAGCGCGGCTCATGCGCTGTATCCGTCTGAGAATCCCTTCGGAAATCACAGGGATAATCTTGTTCCCATGCAGTATCAGAAAAATCCGTATCCGATGGGCGCAAACAAAAACTGCAAAGTCTGCCATATGATAGATATGGAAGATGAGGCGCATCATCCGCATTCGCTGGGGATGTTTCGGAATGTAAGCATAAAAGAATACGAATGATTTAGAGATTCGGAATCAGGCAATATATGAATAACAACAGATTGTTCGGAAATATCCGCAAAGAACTCGGTGAGATGCCTGACGGACGCGGATTCAATATCGGATATGCGGCAGTTGACCGTCATGCCGAAGGCGCAAATCGCAATCACCTTGCCCTGAGATGGCTCGGAGAAGACGGCGATGTCCGGGATTTCACCTACAATGATCTGAAAAATCAGAGCAATCGTTTTGCCAATGTACTTACGACTCTCGGTGTCGGAAAGGGCGATGGCGTGTTTGTGCTGACCGGCAGGATTCCCCAACTGCACATTGCCGCATTGGGCATTCTCAAAGCCGGAGCCGTGTTCTGCCCCTTGTTTTCCATATTCGGACCTGAGCCGATTTTCCAAAGACTCAGTATCGGTCATGCCAAAGTTCTGGTAACCACACAGAATTTCTATCGTCAGAAAATATCCGGCATCCGGGATCGTCTGCCCGAACTGGCGCATATTCTGCTCACCGACACGGAAGAAGATTGGGGCAACGGCTTATGGTCATTGCCGAAATTGATGAGCAGCGCGTCAAAATATTTCACCATTCCGCAAACCGATCCCGATGATACTGCCATGCTTCATTTTACCAGCGGCACGACCGGAATGCCCAAAGCAGCAGTGCATGTTCACGAAGCTGCCATAATTCACTATTTTACCGGAAAGTCCGTTCTCGATTTGAAGCCGGAGGATGTGTTCTGGTGTACTGCTGCTTCGGGATGGGTTACGGGAACCTGCTACGGCTATCTTGCGCCCTTGCTTTGCGGAACGAGCTTTATCGTGGATGAAGCGGAATTTGACGCGGCTCACTGGTATTCGGTACTGGAATCTCAGGAAGTCAGCGTGTGGTACACCGCGCCGACAGCAATCCGTATGCTGATGCGCCTCAATATCGAGCCTCGGAAAATCTATGATCTAAGCCGTCTGAGACTGATTTTTTCCGTGGGAGAACCGCTCAATCCCGAAGCCATTGCATGGTCGGAAAAAATGCTGGGGCTTCCGATCCGCGATACATGGTGGCAGACCGAAACCGGCGGCATTGTGATTGCCAATTCTCCGGGCTTGGATATCCGCCCCGGCTCGATGGGCAAGCCGATTGACGGCATTACTGCCGCGATTGTCAAAAAACATTCATCTCAGCAGCTTGACATTCTGTCTCCCGGACAAATCGGACATCTGGCATTGCGGGCAGACTTTCCGTCACTGTTTCGCGATTATCTGCACGAGACCCGGCGGTATCGGGAATGTTTTGCAGATAATTGGTATGTTTCCGAAGACTTGGCAAAACAGGATGAGGACGGATACTTTTGGTTTATCGGGCGCGCGGATGATATGATCAAAACCGCAGGGCATATCGTAGGACCCTTCGAGGTCGAAAGCGCGTTGATGGAACATCCGGCAGTCGCGGAAGCCGGTGTGGTCGGCAAGCCCGATGCGGTTGTCGGTGAAATTGTCAAAGCATTCATATCGCTTAAAAACGGATTTGAGCCGACTGACAGCCTGAAATCCGAGATCATTGCGTTTGCCCGAAGAAAGCTGGGACCGGCAGTTGCTCCCAGAGAAATCGAATTCGAACAGAATCTTCCCAAAAACAGAGCCGGTAAAATTATGCGGCGACTGCTCAGAGAAAGAAAGGACAACCATGACCATTCGCAATCTTAATTTCATGTTCAAACCCAAATCTTTGGCATTGATCGGCGCAAGCGACAAACCCGGCGCGGTCGGACAGGTCGTTACCCGCAATATTCTCAACGCGGGATTTCACGGAGAATTTTATCCGATCAACCCCAAATATCAGACTATTGAAAATATCAAAGCATATCCCGATGTGGCAAGCCTTCCCAAAGCACCTGATCTGGCAGTGCTTTTAACGCCGCCGGATGCTGTTCCAAGCGTGATTGCCCAGCTTGGCGAAAAAGGATGCAAAGCTGCTGTCGTGATTACCGCAGGATTCGGTGAAGGCGGCAGTGAACACGGACACAAACTGCGTCAGCAGATGCTGGATGCTGCAAAGCCGCATTTATTGAGAATTATCGGACCCAACTGCTTGGGGATCATGGTTCCCGGAGCATTCTTAAATGCCAGTTTTGCCCATATCAACACCCTGCCCGGACGGCTTGCATTTGTAACCCAATCCGGTGCGATGATTACCTCTGTGCTGGATTGGGCAACGCATCGGCGCATCGGGTTTTCGCATTTTGTATCGCTGGGAGATATGACCGATGTGGATTTCGGAGACATGCTGGATTATCTGGCAAATGATTCTCAGACCCGTGCGATTCTGATGTATGTGGAAGCAGTTACCCATGCCCGAAAATTCATGTCTGCTGCCCGAGCCGCATCCCGCATGAAGCCGGTCATCGTATTGAAAGCAGGGCGATATGCCGAAGGCGCAAAAGCTGCCGCATCTCATACCGGAGCAATGGCAGGCTCGGACGCGGTGTATGAAGCCGCATTTGCCCGCGCGGGAATCCTCAGAGTCAGCACCATGCCGGCATTGTTCAACGCGGTCGGAACACTTTCCATGTTTGATGGCGTATCGGGAGACCGGCTTGCCATTCTCACCAACGGCGGCGGAGTCGGTGTTCTGGCTACGGATACGCTGATGGATAAAAAAGGACGTTTGGCAGATTTGTCTCCCAAAACCATCGAGCGCCTGAATGCGGTTCTGCCGGTTACATGGTCTCACGGCAATCCGGTGGATATTATCGGTGATGCGCCCGGAACCCGCTATGCCGATGCGCTGGATGCGCTGCTGGAAGATGAAAATACGGATGCGGTGTTGGTTATGAACTGCCCAAATGCCGTAGCTTCCAGCACTGAAGCAGCTCAGGCAGTGATCGAAACCGCGAAAAAGAAAAGCAAAGGCTATGCCAGACCCAAACTGATGCTCACCAGTTGGCTCGGAGAAGGCGCTGCTCAGGGAGCCAGACAATTGTTTCATGAAAACAAAATATTGTCTTATGAAACCCCGGATGATGCGGTTCGAGCATTTATGCAGATGGTGCGATATCAGCGCAGCCATGAAATGCTGATGGAAACTCCGCCCAACATTCCTGAACAATTTGAGCCGGATACGCAGAAAGCCAAAGAGATTATTGCCAAAGCTTTGTCCGAAAACCGGGAATGGCTGAGCGAATATGAGGCAAAAGCGGTATTGTCCGCATATCGGATTCCGGTCAGCGAAACCCGCATTGTCGCAACACCCGAAGAAGCCGAAGCTGCCGCAGCCGAAATCGGAGGGGCGGTGGTCTTGAAACTTTTATCGCCAGATATTACCCACAAATCCGAGGTTGGAGGTGTGGCGCTGAACCTTCAGACCCCTTCTGTAGTGAAAGAAACCGCAAAAGTCATGCTGGAACGGGTGAAACACCTTCGACCCGATGCCAAGATCGAAGGGTTCACG
>CAZMDM010000219.1:0-2153 GCA_964564775.1 uncultured Desulfonema sp.
CTGCAACATAGGCTGAATGTTCACCCCAACCGTTCAAGCGACAACGGCTGTCACTCCTGCTTCTATTCTACCAACTGCGGCGCGGGAAATCGTCCGATGGACAAGCGTGCAGCAGAGTGCACTATCAGCCGGATCAGCAACGCCTCCGCGCCTTCGTTGTTCAAAGAAATCTCCGACCAGCCCGTAATAGCTCCGATTACGCGGAAAGAAACAAAACCATCGGTTCATTACGGAGGCTTGGATGTGGAAACCCGGCGATCCGCGCAGGATGTCGGCGGATGGAACAGAGCCGATCTGATGGGCGTCAGTTGTGCGATTTTATATGATTCGCAGGAAGATCGGTTTCTGGAATTTCTTCAGGAGGATATCCCGGAACTGGCAGAACATCTGAGACGATTGGACAGGGTTATCGGCTTCAATATCAAGCGATTCGATTATTCGGTTCTGAGAGGCTGCTATAACTTTGATTTTCAATCACTTCCCACGCTGGATATTCTGGAGCATGTCAAAAATCATCTGGGCTATCGGCTTTCTTTGGACAGCCTTGCCAAATCCACATTGGGAACCGAAAAAAACGGCGATGGCTTGCTGGCACTGAGATGGTGGAAAGAAGGACGAATCAGAGATATTATCGAGTATTGCAAGAAAGATGTGGAGATCACGCGTAATCTGTTTTTATACGGAAAAGAACACGGATATCTACTGTTCACCAACAAAGCGGGGAAATCGGTCAGAGTTCCGGTGGATTGGGGATGATAAGTGGCAGGTCATAAATTTTTTCGTATCTCGTAGGAACGATCCCTGTGATTGCTATGTGTTAGCTGAGATAACGATTATCCGTTCAAGTTCAGATACTCAGAATTACAAAGTTTCAAAATTCACTTTTTAAATGAACGTTTATTATGTATCGGAAAAAATATCACATTCATTTTGTCGGCATTGGCGGCATCGGAATGAGCGGCATTGCGGAAGTGCTAATCAATCTGGGCTATAAAGTTTCAGGTTCTGATTTGAAAAAATCAGATATCACTGCCCGCCTGAAATCTTTGGGAGGAATCATCTACGAAGGGCATTCGGAAAATCACATCGAAGGCGCGGATGTCGTGGTCATTTCATCTGCGGTAAAGTCTGATAATCCCGAAGTTTATGCAGCAGTTCAGGCATCGGTTCCGGTGATTCCGAGAGCCGAAATGCTTGCAGAACTCATGCGTTTGAAGTATAGTGTGGCTGTGGCAGGCGCACATGGCAAAACCACGACCACATCGCTGATTGCATCCCTTTTGGGCAAGGGCGGGTTTGATCCCACGATTGTGATCGGCGGCAAACTCAAAAGCATCGGCACAAACGCGGTGCTGGGACAGGGCGATTTTATCGTGGCAGAAGCCGATGAAAGCGACGGCTCGTTTCTGAAAATGTCGCCGACTATTGCAGTTGTTACGAATATTGATCGGGAACATCTGGATTTTTATGCGGATTTGGATGCGATCAAAGACGCGTTTGTCAATTTTGTGGATCGGGTTCCCTTTTACGGGCTTGCGGTGCTGTGTCTGGACAATGAGCATGTGCAGGAGATTCTGCCCAAAATCCGAAAGCGCTTTACCACTTACGGCTTGAATGCTCAGGCAGATATTCATGCCCGCAATGTAATTTTTGACGGATTGAAAACCCGGTTTTCCGTGTATCATTTCGGGGAAAAATTGGGCGATATAACCTTAAGTCTTCCGGGTATGCACAATGTTCTCAATTCGTTGGCAGGCATTGCCGTAGGGCTTGAGCTTGAAATACCGTTTGAAACCATTCGGGCGACATTTGAGAAAATGGAAGGGGTTCAGCGTAGGCTCGAAATCAAAGGCGAGAAAAACGGAATCACGGTGGTGGATGATTACGGACATCATCCCACGGAAATCAGAACCACCTTGCAGGCTGCCAGAGAAGGATGGCTCGGAAGGCGTCTGATCGTTGTGTTTCAGCCGCATCGCTACAGCCGGACCAAAGCCTTGTTCGATGAATTTACACGCGCGTTTTACCAGTCCGATGTGCTGGTGGTGATACCGATTTATTCTGCCGGAGAAAAGCACATTGACGGTATCGGCAGCGATATGCTGGCGGAAAAAATCCGAGCGCACGGGCATAAAGATGTGATGTATGCGGAG
>CAZMDM010000220.1:0-4334 GCA_964564775.1 uncultured Desulfonema sp.
CGCGGATCAGGTCGAAAGTAAAGAGCGTCATAAAAAGAGTCAAGATATCAGACAGAAAATGTCAAAACGCAAGGAAACCGAGCGATATGCAGCCTTGTCAGTCATCAATTTCAAAAATCGCGTGGATTTTTTTCTTTCCAAAGGGATCAGAGGTGATGAATATAGTGAGAAAATCACCTTATCCGCGGATACTATTCGAAAATATCTGAATCATCTGCCATAATTTACAGATTGAAATCCGAGAGTTGTTCAGACTTGACGAATGTTTTGTCATAAAAACATTTTCTGTTTCAATACAAATGCCCTACGAAATAAATTCCCGTAAGGCATTGATATTTTTTTAAATTCTTGTCAATTGGCGATACTTTATGCGATGAGGCTGATCTGCCGCGCTGCACAGTCTTGCTTTGCGGTCCGCTTCATATTCGGAATAATTGCCATCGAACCATATCGCTTTGCTGTCTCCTTCGAATGCCAGAATGTGCGTGGCAATTCTGTCCAGAAACCATCGGTCATGGCTAATCACCACCGCACATCCTGCAAAATTTTCCAGCGCCTCTTCCAATGCCCGAAGCGTATTGACATCCAGATCATTGGTCGGCTCATCCAGTAAAATCACATTCGCGCCGGATTTCAGCATTTTTGCCAGATGAACCCGGTTGCGTTCTCCGCCGGAAAGCATCCCCACTTTTTTCTGCTGATCCGTGCCGGAAAAATTGAATCGTGCCACATAAGCTCTTGAATTGACTTCTCTGTTGCCGAGAAGAATCGTATCCTGTTTTTCAGAAATCTCTTCCCAGATGCTTTTGTTCGGATCGAGCGCGTCCCGGCTCTGATCCACATACGCCAATTTCACAGTCGCGCCGATGGTGATTTTGCCGGAATCCGGCGTTTCCATTCCGGTAATCATCTTGAACAATGTGGTTTTGCCTGCGCCGTTGGGTCCGATCACCCCGACAATACCGCCCGGAGGCAGTGCAAACGATAGGTTTTCCACCAACAGATTGTTGCCGTAAGCTTTACTGACATTTTCGAATCGGATCGCTTCATTGCCCAGTCTCGGACCCGGGGGAATGTAAATTTCCAATTCTTTTTCCCGCTTTTCACTTTCCTGAGACAGCAAGGTTTCATAAGACTTGATACGGGCTTTGGATTTGGCATGTCGTCCTTTGGGTGCCATCCGAATCCATTCCAATTCTCTCTCGAGCGTTTTGGACCGCTGAGATTCGCTTTTTTCTTCCTGTTTCAGCCGAGCCTGTTTCTGCTCCAGCCACGAAGAATAATTGCCTTTCCACGGAATGCCCTGTCCCCGATCCAATTCCAGAATCCAGCCTGCCACGTTGTCCAGAAAATACCGATCATGAGTTACCGCGATGACGGTTCCTTCATATCTTTGCAGATGCTGCTCCAGCCATGCCACAGATTCCGCGTCCAGATGGTTGGTCGGTTCATCCAAAAGCAGAATACTCGGTTTCTGAAGCAGCAGCCGGCACAATGCCACGCGACGCCGCTCGCCGCCGGACAGCACATTGACGGGAGTATCTGCCGGAGGGCATCGGAGCGCATCCATTGCCATATCAAGACGCGAATCCAAATCCCACGCATCTGTCGCGTCCAGTTTATCCTGAACCTTTGCCTGACGCGCAAGAAGCTTATCCATATCCTCATCCGACATCGGCTCTGCGAATTTTTCATTGATCTGATTGAATTCATCAAGAAGATCAACGATTTCTTTCACGCCTTCCCGAACCACTTCCAAAACAGTCTTGGTTTCGTTCAAGAGCGGCTCTTGCTCCAGATATCCGACAGTATAGCCCTGCGACAAAATGGTCTGTCCGTTGAATTCTTTATCCACTCCGGCTAAAATCCGCAGCAGAGAGCTTTTTCCCGAACCGTTCAAGCCCAGAACGCCGATTTTCGCGCCGTAGAAATAAGACAGATAAATGTCTTTCAGCACCGGTTTTTTATCATAGAATTTACTCACGCCGATCATGGAGTAAATTACCTTGTTGCCTTCGTTGCTCATTCTCAAAACTCCTTATATAAACACTTTGTCATAAATTTCACCCGTATTCAGAACACATCCGACCGATTCCAAAATGATTTCGGGATGATCTTCGTCTGTTTCGCTCAATGTCCACAGATGTCCGGCTCTGGCAAATTTTTCGATTTTCGGAACATGCTGAGAAATCAGGATATATTCTTTCAAAGATACAATTTTACGATAATTCTGAAATTTTTTACCTCTGTCATAGCTTTCTGTGAAATCGGACAGCACCTCGATAATCACATCGGGATTGAGCAGTGTATCCCGATACTTATCGTCAAATCTGTCCTGCCCGCAGACAATCATTACATCAGGATAGGTGTAAAGCCCGGTTTTTTCGATCTTCAGGCGCATATCGCTCGGATACACCCGGCAGGGCTTTTTCTTCAACTGAGATCGCAGTTCTCCGACCACATTTGCTACGATCAGATTATGACTGCGGGACGCGCCGGACATGGCAAAAATTTCACCGTCATAATATTCGTGTTTTATCTCGGAATTTCTTTCGATTTCGAGATATTCTTGTTCGGAAAGATAGGGTATGGGGTTCGGTATCATTGGAAATACTCCTTATAAGGAATATCGGGGTATATTTTCATATTTTCGGAAATGTCAGGTTGAAATGTCT
The DNA here is from genome assembly GCA_964564775.1 of uncultured Desulfonema sp. Lineage (GTDB taxonomy): Bacteria > Desulfobacterota > Desulfobacteria > Desulfobacterales > DYRC01 > DYRC01. The sequence continues at coordinate 2,676 of CAZMDM010000220.1, forward strand.
GACGATATCATATAATACAGCTTCTCCGCTTATCACCGGATACGCGTAGCCCTGAATCAGATGAGGTTCTCCGATCAGATGGCGCAATTGGGAAATTCTTTGCTCTTTTCCTTTTATTTCGGAGCCTTGTTCCAGCGATGACAGATTCTGCTCCAGCGTATCGGCTTTGAAAAACGATTCTTTTTCCCATTCTTCCTCTGCGCCTTCTACCCGAATCCATCCTTCAAAGGGATCAAAAGTTATCGCCCGGACACATTTCCCGTCCACCCAGTGATCGTATAATAAATAATCATCTCCGTAAGTCATCACCTGAACACCGATGGCTTCTCCGAAACGCTTCGAATCTTCTGAAAGATCATAAGGATCAAAATCCGAAACGCTGTCTGCACCGATTGCAGCAAATCGCGTACCGGAATCATATCGGATATTATCTCCGTACTCTTCTTCATAATATTCTTTTATTTCGGATAATTCCGATGCATCGCCTTTTAGGGGAACAAAAAAAACCTTCAATACATATCCCATTGCTCACCTCCGATTTGCTTGTGGATCATTAGTAATTCCGTTCTCACAGGAGTAATTTTCCCATGAGAACGAAAATTATTCAGTTTTTACTTCTTTTCTGCTTTCTGAATTTTCGCCCATTCGTCTTTCAGCGTAACGGTTCGGTTGAATATCAGATCATCGGGCTTCGAATCCGAATCTGCACAGAAATATCCCATGCGTTCGAACTGATAGCGATCCAGAGGCTGTGCATTTCCAAGAGCGGGTTCGAGTTTGCAATTGTTCAACACTTCCAAAGATTTGGGATTGAGATTTGCTTTGAAATCCCCGCCATCTTCCGGGTCCGGCTTTGTGAACAGATGATCGTAAAGCCTTACTTCCGCATTGATCGCATGAGACGCGGAAACCCAATGCAGCGTGGCTTTGACCTTTCTGCCATCGGGCGCATCACCGCCGCGAGTGGCAGGATCATAGGTGCAGCGAAGTTCGACAATATTGCCATCCTGATCTTTGATAGCTTCTTTACAGGTAATAAAATACGCATATCTCAGCCGAACTTCACGCCCCGGACCGAGTCGGTAAAACTTTTTGGGCGGATTTTCCATAAAATCTTCCTGTTCAATATAAATCACCCGTGAAAACGGCACTTTTCTCGTTCCCATGTCAGGATTGGTCGGATGATTCGGGCATTCCAATTCTTCCACCTGATTTTCCGGGTAATTCTCAATCACCACTTTGATCGGGCGCAAGACTGCCATAAATCTGGGCGCACGCTCGTTCAAATCTTCCCGCAGGCAATGCTCCAGAAGTGCAATATCCACAGTGCTGTTGCTTTTGGCAACCCCGATGCGCTCACAGAAATTCTTAATTGATTCAGGAGTATATCCTCGTCTTCGGATACCTGAAATTGTGGGCATTCGCGGATCATCCCATCCGCTGACAACTCCGTCTTCCACCAACTGGATCAGTTTCCGCTTGCTCAGCAGGGTATAGGTCAGATTGAGTCTTGCAAACTCGATCTGCTGCGGATGGCAGGGCGTTTCCAGAGTATCCAATACCCAGTCATAGAGCGCGCGGTTGATTTCAAACTCCAGCGTGCAGATCGAATGCGTGATGCCTTCCAGCGAATCCGACAGACAATGTGTGAAATCATAC
>CAZMDM010000221.1:0-1581 GCA_964564775.1 uncultured Desulfonema sp.
TTGAGATAAGGGACGGGGGCTATGTCGAAGCACATGGAACCGGAACATCTGTGGGCGATCCGATTGAATTCGAGGCATTGGGGAAAATATTCTGCACAGCGAATCGGAAAACGCCATTATTTATCGGATCAGTCAAAACCAATATCGGACATTTGGAAGCGGCTGCCGGTATTGCCGGGATCATCAAAACCGCTTTGTGTCTGTATCACGGAGAAATTCCGCCGCATTTGCATTTCAAGCATCCCAATCCGCAGATTGCGTGGAATGAGCTTGCTGTCAAGATTCCTACCCGCCTTATTTCATGGGAAAAAGGGGAAAAGCCGAGAATCGCGGGCGTCAGTTCTTTCGGAGCAAGCGGAACCAACGCCCACATCGTGTTGGAAGCGATGCAAAATGCAAAATGCAAAATGCAGAATGCAAAAAAGATATTCTTTCAACGGCAAAAATTTCCGATACCGAAGTTGTCTTCATCGTCAGCGCAGGATATTCATCATCTTCATCCGCTGCTTCACCGCCGTTTGTATGTGGCAGATACGGATAAAATTTATTTCGAATCGCAGATCAGCGAAAACAGCCCCGAATATCTGTCTCATCATCGGGTGTATGATACAACGGTTGTTCCGGCAACAGCTTATCTTGAAATGGCTTTGGCGGCAGGGGCGTCTGTGCTTGATACGGAAAATCTTGCTTTGGAGTCCGTCAGCATTTTGCAACCGATCATTCTTGCCAAAGAGCAGACCAAGACGATTCAGATTGTTTTAACGTCCGAAGAATCGAGTCATCATTTTCAGATATTCAGCATAGATAACGAAGCCTCAATGCTTCATGCCACTGGCAAACTTCAACGTCATGGCGAATCTCCTCTTGAGAGAAGCGTGTCCATAGATGGCAAAGAGATTTCAGTTGAAACCGCATATCAGCAATTTGAGCAATGGGGAATTGCTTATGGGGATTTTTTTCGGGGAATGACGCAGCTTTGGCAGAAAGAAAACGAATCTCTTGGCAATATCCGGTTGCCTGATGCTCTGAATCCAGACGCGGACAAATATTATCTGCATCCGGCATTGACTGACGCATGTTTCCAAGCAGCGGGACCTGCGTTTCCCGAAGCGGTCAAAGGCGTTCCTTTTCTGCCGGTAGCAATTGAGCGGCTTGAATTGTTCAAACGTCCGGGCGCTGCTGCACAAAGTCATGCCAAAATCCGCCCAAATCCTGAGCAGCAGGACATTATCACCGTTGATCTGAATATATTTGATGATAGCGGCGATTTGGCAGTCAGATTGACAGGCTTATCATTGCGAAAAACCTCGCGGGAAGCTTTGCTGAAAAGCCTGAAGCAAAATATGTCAGACTGGCTGTATGAAATATCATGGGAACCGCTTGAATCCCCTCTTGAGAGGGGCAGGGGTGTGTCGCGTTTTCTCATTATTGATGATGAGGAAAAAACCGGTGAGCAATTGGCGCAAGCCCTGAAAAATCACGGAACTTTCTGCGATATCTTATCAGTTCAGGAATTTATTGAAAACGGATTTGCAGATCAGTCTTATCAGGGAATTGTTTATCTGCGAAGTACGGATACTG
>CAZMDM010000222.1:0-10042 GCA_964564775.1 uncultured Desulfonema sp.
CAGCCGGAACCGGTCCCAGTCCCATGTATGCGGGATCGAGTCCGCCGGAAGCAAATGCCTTGATTTTGACAATCGGCTCCAGTCCCAGAGATTTTGCCTTATCCGCCGTCATCATCAGCACCGCAGCTGCCGCATCATTGATACCGGACGCATTTCCGGCAGTTACCGAGCCGTCTTTCTTGAACGCGGGTTTGAGTTTTGCCATTTTTTCCATATCGGTATCCATCGGGCGTTCATCGGTGTTGAAAATCATATCGCCTTTTTTGGATTTCATTACCACCGGCACGATTTCAGCAGCAAACAGTCCGTCTTTGATGGCTTTTCTGGCGCGGGTATGGCTCAGGACGCCCAATTCATCCTGTTCCTGGCGGCTGATGCCGTACATCGTCGCGATATTTTCAGCCGTCATGCCCATGTGATAGCCGTAAAAAATTTCATACAAGCCGTCGAAGACCATCAGATCATGCACTTCTCCAATGCCGGTCAGTTCCATCCGATGTCCCCACCGGGCTTTGAGCAGCGCCAGAGGTGCATTACTCATGCTTTCCTGTCCGCCTGCCAGAACCACATCCGCCTGTCCGCTCATAATGCTCGAAGCAGCCAGACCGATGGCTTTGAGTCCCGATCCGCAGATTTTATTGATGGTCAGAGCCGGAGTTTCTTTGGGAATGCCTGCCCGAATCATTGCCTGACGAGCGGTGTTCTGTCCCTGACCTGCCTGAAGCACATTGCCCATAATCACTTCGTCAATGGTAATGGGCGTGGCAGACGCATCCCAGTCCGCAGCCTTTTTTTCAAGCTCGATCATACCCTGACTTTTAAGTTTATCTGCTGCGCACTGCATCATCTCATCGCTGGGAACAGGCTTGAGTCCGACTTTTTTGATGGCTTCTTTCATCACCAGAGAACCCAGTTCCACCACAGTTACATCTTTCAACGCGCCGCCGAATGCGCCGATAGCGGTTCTTGCACCGCTGACAATCACAACTTCTTTCATATAACCTCTCCCTGACATAAGTTCGGATTTGTACTGAAGTTATGAAGAATACTGAAAGGATAGATTCAAGTCAAGAAAATGATTGATAAAATTAAGATCAGAAATTGGATGATCGTCAGGTAAAAAAATACTGTATGAAATCTGAAAATGAGCCATCTGCCAAAATTCTTCGGTTGACATTTTCCGAAATAACTCCTATTCATAAGCATAATCTGTAAGGACTTATTATTTATTGAGTTAAAATATTCCGAATTTCAGCACACAGCGTTCAACATCGTCAAGGAGGAATCCCATGTCCGATCCTATTTTTTCCCGAAGAGATTTTTTAAAAACTGCAAGCGCGGCAGGCGCAGCATCCATGCTGTCTCCGTTTACACCGCTGGCAATGGCTGAAGATAAACCAGCTCAGAATATTCCGACCCGTCCTTTCGGAAAAACCGGGGTAAATGTGTCTGTATTATCGCTGGGAACCATGTTTGATACTGGCTCAAATCAACTGCTGCTCAGACAGGCGATTCAGTGGGGGGTTACTTATTGGGATACGGCAGACTGCTACGAAGGCGGAAAAAGCGAGGAAGGTATCGGTAAATATTTTGCCAAATACCCGGAAGATCGGAAAAAAATTTTTCTGGTTACCAAAAGCTGCGACTACACGCCTTCTGGCATGAGCAAAATGCTTCAGCAGTCATTCGACAGAATGAAAACGGATTATGTTGATCTGTATTTTCTGCATGGGATCAGCAGTGTCAAAGATATCTACGAAGGCACGAAAGAATGGGCGGAAAAAGCCAAAAAAGAGAAGAAAATCCGCTTTTTTGGATTCAGCACCCATCGGAACATGGAAGATTGTCTGCTTGATGCTGCCAAACTCGGATGGATTGACGGGATTATGATGACCTACAATTACCGTATCATGGACAGCGATAAAATGAAACATGCGGTAGAAGCCTGTCAGAAGGCAGGGATCGGTCTGACAGCCATGAAGACCCAGGGAAAATCCCCGGGATTCGATTTTCTGAAATCCGAATCCGAGACCGCCAAAAAACTCACCGACCGGCTTCTGCAAAAAGGATTCACCGAGCATCAGGCGAAAATCAAAGCGGTCTGGGAAAATAATGCGTATATCTCCAGCGTATGCTCCCAAATGCCGAATATGACGATTCTGATGGCAAATACGGCTGCGGCATTGGATAAAACCAAGCTGTCTTCGGCGGACATGAACCTGCTGAAAGCCTACGCCAAAGAAAGTTCTTCGGATTACTGCGCGGGCTGTTCCCATATCTGCGAATCCGGGCTGGATTGTCCTGTGCCGGTATCGGATGTCATGCGCTATCTGATGTATTCCCGTGCTTACGGAGATCATCGTCTGGCAGTCGGCATGTTCAGAGATATTCCACCGGAAGTGCGCGAGCATATGCTTTCTGCCGATTATTCGATTGCAGAACAAAAATGTCCTCATAATATGGCAATCGGAAAGCTGATGAAAGAAGCGGCTATTGAGTTGGCATAATCCGTCAATAGATAATCACTTGAATTTGCTGATCAGAAAGGAATCTATCCGATGAAAACCATGGGAGACATGCTGCTTAGGCAAGAGCCGTTTTCGGAAATCGTCATGGGAAATACCGCGCTGGTTCGGGCAATGATCGAAGCTGGAACTCGGGTGATCTCATCGTATCCCGGATCGCCCACGCCGGAAATTGCAGAAGCCATTCGAAGCATTCCGAAAGAGAAACGTCCGTTTTATTTCGAATTTTCCACCAATGAGAAAGTGGCGACCGAAGTGGCTTACGGCGCTGCGGTCAACGGACATTTATCAACCGTATTTTTCAAAAGCGTGGGCTTGAATGTTGCCTCGGATACCTTTGTGCAGTTGGGGCTGATGAACATCATCGGCGGAATGGTGATTGTTTTAGGCGATGATCCGGGCGCAAATTCATCACAGAATGAGCAGGATAACCGTCATTACGCGTATCTGAGCTACACGCCGGTGTTCGAGCCTGCGGATCCTACAGAAGTATATCAATTCTACAAAGCTGCGGCAAAGCTGTCCTGCGAAAAGAATATGCCGGTGATTCTGAGATTAACTACTCATGTCTGCCATGCCAAAGAAAAAGTGAGCTTTAACGCGTGGAAGCCCGTTGATATGGACAGAACTTCCCGGTTCAGCCCGGATAACGGACCATACATTCCCATTGCTGCCGAAGTATTTCCGTTGAAGCGAAGAGCCTTGAAACGCCTTGAGGAAGTTCGGGAATATGCGGAAAATTCTTTGCTGAATCAGGTGGTTGATAACGGGAATCGGAATCGCGGCATCATCACGATGGGCTTGCCATTTTTGTCAGTGCTGGATGTTTTGGAAAATGCGTCTGAAAAGCCCGATATTCTCAAATTGGGCATCGTGCATCCTGTGCCGCACAAAGTCATTGCCGAATTTCTGAAAACCCATTCGGAAGTCAAACTTGTCGAGGAATTGGACGATCTGCTGGAAAAAGAAGTCAAAACCATTGCGTATCAGGAAAAAATTTCTACCAAGATTATCGGCAAAACCGAACTCGAAGATTGGGTTGGAGAATATTCACCAAGCAAAGTTTATGATATCTTGAAAAAAACATGGCATGATCTGCTGCCGGATAAAGCGGTTTCTGCGAATCTTCCTTATGTTCCCAAACGTCCGCCGCAGATGTGTCCCGGATGCGGGCATCGAAGCGCGTTTCATGCGATCAAACAAGCTATTGCTCCCTCTGATATTACGGTTGCAGATATCGGATGTCATACGCTGGGATTTCTGCCGCCGTACAAAGTCGGACAGTTGCTGATGTGCATGGGCGCATCACCGGGAATGGCAGCAGGATTGTCATTGTTCAACGATAGCCGGAAGGTTGTGGCATTTCTCGGAGATTCCACATTTTTTCACGCGGGACTTCCCGGAGTAATCAATGCCTTGTTCAACAAACACAACATCACGCTGATTGTGATGGAAAACGGCACGACCGCCATGACCGGACATCAGGATCACGCGGGTTCGGGCAAAAATTTCAATGAAATCACGGATAAAATTCCCATTCGCCGCTTGTTGGAAGGCTTCGGGGTAAAGCATATTTTCGAGACCGATACTTATCAGCAGGCAAAGCTGACAGAGTTGGTGAAACAGGCAATGGCAATTGATGAGTTTTCCGTGGTGATTGCCCGACATCCGTGTATGCTCAAATTCACGAGAGAGCAGCAGAGAAAGCCGGATTACCAACGCCGTCATGTGGATATTGACCAACAGAAATGCCAGCGTCATTACGAATGTATTGAAAAATTCGCGTGTCCGACATTTACGCGATTTGAGGACGGAAGCATTCATATCAATACGGATTTGTGCATCGGTGATGGCTCCTGCATTCAGACCTGTCCGGCTGAGGCGATTGGGAAAAATTGAAAACCTTCTGAATTACCGATTTGAAAACTCTTGTTTGCCAAAGTCGGATAAAGTATGATAGAGAGATATCAGGATCAACAACTGCTCATCCCTATCGGTTATATATGGAAAAAAATTCAGACTTCAAGCGCCCCAAAAAAATGGTACTCGGAAGGGGATTGGATGCCCTGATTCCGAATTTCGAGACGATTTCGGAAAATACGGCAAAAGATTATTTTTATTGCGATATCGGACTGATTCACTCCAACCCTTATCAGCCCAGACTCCGCTTTTCGGAAGAAGAGCTTGCGGAACTTGCCGCGTCGGTCAGGGAACAGGGCATTATCCAGCCGCTTCTGGTCAGAAAAAACCGCAGTGGCGGATATGAACTCATTGCCGGAGAAAGACGCCTCAGAGCCGCCAAAATGGCAGAACTGACACAGGTTCCGGTGGTGGTTAAAGATGTCAGCGATGCTCAGATGTTGGAAATATCGCTGATCGAAAACATTCAGCGTCAGGACTTGAATCCTCTGGAAGAATCCGAAGCCTATTACCGGCTGATGACCGAATTCGGATTGACGCAGGAATCTGTGGCAGATCGTGTGGGAAAAAGCCGCCCTGCGGTTGCCAATTTTCTGCGGCTCAGAAATCTTCCGGATCAGATCAAAGATGCGGTTCGAGATAATCAACTCAGCATGGGACATGCCAAAGTGCTGCTCGGTCTTGAAAATTCCGCTCAACAGCTTGAAGTATGCCGGATTATTATGAGCAAGGGCTTATCGGTCAGAGAAACCGAGGCACTGATCAAACGCCTGAAAGCTCGGAACAAAAGATCCAAAAAAGCTGTGCCGGATGAAGCCTATTTTCTGAGCCTTTCCGAAGATTTATCCCGGAAATTCGGCACCAAAGTTCAGATTATTCGAAAAGGTACAAAAGGGAAAGTCGAAATTGAGTTTTACAATGATGATGACTTGGACAGGCTATTGAATCTTTTCAATATCTCATAATCTTTATTCCTGCTGACACGCCGCCCATCCGTCTCGCCCGATGATCTCTGCCGCAACGATATGTCCTTCTGTCGGTGTGTACAGATTCAGCAGTTTTCCGAGCGGCACAAAAGAAATATCGCGATGTTTTGCTTTTATGACAAACTGCTCGAACAATTTCAGACACGCGATGCCTTCTGCTTCCGCATGAATGGTCAGGACATTCAACTGATCCGGTTTTATCAGAGACAGCAGGTAATCGTTATAATTTTCATCCGATATGCTGTTTTTCCCGATGATTTCGTCATAGGTCGGCAGTGTAACCGGAACCTGAGGCTGAGACAGCTTTTTTCCATTGACTATCGGATAAAAAATACGCGTTCCCCTGCAATCGCTGTTGTATTGAAATGAAAATTTATCTTTTTCAATCAGAACCTGATCATTGCATTTCCAAGCAGGAGCAGCGGAACACAAAGGCTTATTTCCGGTAATTTCAGCAATCATATCTATGCCTTGTCGGATGTAATCGTAGATTTGCTCCTGAGTCATAGTTTCAATATGCGCCTGCCATTGATGGTGATCCCACGCGTGGAACCCGATTTCATGTCCGGCTTCAAAAGTTTTTTGAATAATATGGCTTAAGTTTTTTCCGATCACGGGACCCGACATGAGCGTACCTCTGAGCAGAATATCCCAGCCGTAGAGCTTTGAGGCATTAGATCGGAGCATTTTTTTCAAAAAAGAAGGACGCAGCAGACGCCACAGATGACGCCCCATGTTATCCGGTCCCACTGAAAAAAAGAAGGATGCAGTGATGTCATGCTCAGCAAACAGCCTGCACAGACTGAGAACACCGTCGCGAGTTCCTCTGAAGGTATCCACGTCAATTCTGAGTCCCAAAGTCGTCATTTCGTAATCTCATTTATATCAATTTTCACAGGAATTGAATCTTAAATCAATTCACTTGAGTTTATACAGAGTCCGGCTTATAATATCTGACATAATGTAAGGAGTCAGATTATGAATGAATCCGCTACAATCTCTTGGGAAATCGGTCAGCTTGTCAGATTCGGACTGTTTTATGACAAGCAAGCTGTCTTACGCAGTGCGCTGCGGGCATTGTTTCAATCCCAGCCGGAAATCAGACGAAAAATGCTGATCCGAGCATATACTGCCGGAGAAATCAGCATGGGTAAAGCTGCTGAAATAATGGGCGTCTCATCCGAGGAAATGAAAGACATCCTCTCGGAAAGCGGTGCTGAAATTCATCTGGGTCCGCTCACAATGGATGAATTATATCAGGATATAGCCAATGCCTGAGTATATTTTTAACACAACAGTTCTTTCAAACTTCGCATCTGTGAACCGCCCCGATCTGCTTGAAATTCTGTATCGGGACATCGCCTTCACAACGCTCGAAATCAGCGATGAATTATGCAGAGGCATTAAAGCCGGTTATTCCTATCTTAACAATGCTTTGCAACAGATTATAACAGTAAATCCGAAAGGATGGCTTTCTGTCTGAACTGATATGAAACGAATCATAGACATTTGTCATAAAATCGAATCAGGATTCTCAGAATTTCATTAAGAATTAAACTTACAACCCCAGATACGCCTTTTTCACATCCTCGTTGGCAAGCAGATTTTTGGCGCTGTCTTCCAGTGTGATGCGTCCGTTTTCCATGACATAGCCACGATGCGCCACTTTCAAGGCAAGATTGGCATTCTGTTCCACCAGAAAAATCGTGGTTTTATTTTCAGCATTGATTTTCTGAATAATCTCGAATATCTGCTTCACAACCAGCGGCGCAAGTCCCAGAGACGGCTCGTCCAGCAGCAGCAGTTTGGGTCTTGCCATCAGCGCACGGGAAATTGCCAGCATCTGCTGTTCTCCGCCGCTCAGTGTGCCGCCTGCCTGATTGCGCCGTTTTGCCAGAATCGGAAACAATTCGAACATATAGTCCATATCCTGTCTGATGCCGGCTTTGTCATTTCGCAAAAACGCGCCCATATCCAGATTTTCCATTACGGTCAGATAGGGAAAAATCCGCCGTCCTTCGGGAACCTGAGAAATGCCCAATGATACGATGGTATTCGGATCCATCCGATGAATGGGCTGCTCTGCAAAATATACTTCGCCGAAACGAGGAGGGGTTATACCTGAAATAGACATCAGTGTTGTGGTTTTGCCTGCGCCGTTCGCTCCTATCAGCGTAATGATTTCGCCTTCGGAAATCTCGATACTGACATCTTTCAGCGCACGGATATTGCCATAGTAGGTATTGATATTGACCAATCTGAGCATATTATTCTTCGCTTTCCTCTCCCAGATATGCCCGGATCACCACCGGATTATGGCGGATTTCATTGGGCGTGCCTTCTGCGATCTTTCTGCCGTAATCCACCACCACGATTCTGTCCGACAACTGCATGACCAATTTCATATCATGCTCGATCAGCAAAAGCGTCATGTTGTGCTTATCCCGAATCGTATAAATCAGTTCCACCAATTCCTGCGTTTCATGCGGATTCATTCCGGCAGCCGGTTCATCCAGCAGAATCAGAAAAGGATCCGTTGCCATTGCCCGCGCGATTTCCAAACGCCGCTGCGCCCCATACGGCAGACTTCCGGCAAATTCATTGACATATTTGGCAAGCCCGATGATTTCCAGCACTGCATAACTCTTTTCGACAATTGCCTTTTCCTCAGCAATCGTGCTTCTGCCCCTTACAATCGCACCCAGAATGCCGGTTTGGGTGCGGCAGTGTCTGCCGATCATCACGTTTTCCAGAACCGTCATATTCTGAAACAGACGAATATTCTGAAAGGTTCTTGCCATGCCGCGCTGAGTTACCAGATTTGGCTTGAGTCCGTTGATGCGCTCGGAAGTTTTTCCCGGCGGACAGATCACCACATCGCCGTAAGTCGGCTTATAAATCCCGGTAATACAATTGAAAAATGTGGTCTTGCCCGCTCCGTTGGGACCGATCAGCGCCATGATTTCACCCTGATGAATTTTCATGCTGACGCCATCTATCGCGCGAAGTCCTCCGAAATCCATTGTCAGATCAGTAACATTCAGTATCGGCTCCATTACTTCTCCTTTGCCACGTCAAACTGGTAGGTTCGGCGAACCGCTCCGACAATGCCCTGAGGACGGAAAACCATGACAACAACCATCAACGCACCGAATAAAATCATGCGGTAATCCGCGAATGCTCTCAGATATTCCGGCAGAAGAATCAGAATCATGGCGCCGACCGCCACGCCGGTTACAGACCCCATGCCGCCCAAAACCACGATGGACAATATCATGGCAGATTCCAGAAAGGTAAAGCTGGCAGGATTGATAAAGGTATTTTTTGCAGCGAATACCACGCCCATCATGCCTGCCCAAGTCGAGCCGAGCGCAAATGCCATGAGCTTGACCTGTGCTTTGTCAATGCCCATTGCCTCACACGCGATTTCATCTTCCCGCAATGCCACCAACGCTCTGCCGATTCGGGAATTTTGCAGACGATTCACCACGATAATTGTGAAGATTGTCAGCCCGATGACCAGAAAATAAGTGTAGGTGGTGGCGGTTTCCAAAGACATGCTGATTCCGAACAGACTTGGTCGGGGGATGTTGGCTATGCCACTCGGACCCCGTGAAAACTGATTCCAATTTTCCAACACCAAGCGGACAATTTCTCCGAATCCGAGGGTTACGATAGCCAGATAGTCGCCGCGGAGCCGAAGCACCGGCAAGCCGAGTAATATGCCGAAAACTGCTGCCAATATCGCACCGATGGGAAGCGATGTCCAAAAGCCGATGCCGTATTGATGAAAGTGATAAAACAGAAGTCCGTAAGTATATGCGCCGACTGCATAAAACGCGGCATATCCCAAGTTCAGAAGCCCAGCCACGCCGACCACGATATTGAGTCCCAAACCCAATACCACATACATCAGCGCGGTAATCATAATGTTGGTCTGATAGGCTGAAAACACGAACGGAAATAGGATGGCAAAAATGCTTAATACGATGATTGCAGGCGTATAGAGTTTTTTATCCTGCATAATGCGCTGCATCAGTTCCGGTTTCCCGATTTCTCCGGCATCGGCTTTGCGTCTGCCCTTTTCTTTGCGTTCCAGCAGATACCGCCATACAAAGGATAATATGAAACTTCCGACACCGATAAACACCATGTTTTTCCATCGCCAGTCAATCTGCTTTTCCACAGGATTGACCCGAATCACCATGATCGGGAAAGTGAGAAACATGAACCATAGGCTCACCCCCAAAGATTTTCTGAGTTCTCCGAACATATAGTTGCTGCTCCGAATATTGATTTCGAATGAATTTTTGAATTATAGCCTATAAAACTACATAGCTCAATACCTAAAACAGATTTCTTCAGAAAAAATGAGGTGATGTATAAGAGATACATAATAATATTTATTGATTTGTATAATATAGGATAGGAGTTACGCAGTTGAAATTAAACCTGCTGATTTTATTAAGTGCGGGCTTTGACAACACCCAATGAATTCAAGGGTCAGCAATCCAACTGCGTAACTCCTAATGGTATCTTGAAGAAAGCTAGAGAAAAAATTTTGTGAAAACATGCAGCAAGAGACAGAATTAAAAGGAGATTGCTCAGATG
>CAZMDM010000223.1:0-4040 GCA_964564775.1 uncultured Desulfonema sp.
ATATCTTCAATAAATTTCGCGGCAGTTTTAGAAGAAATCAGCGTATCCACCACAGCAACCCCATCTTTTCCGATAATGATACCAGCGTTTGCACTAAACGCATTTTCAGGAGACGGGTTTTTCACATCGATATAAGAATACACATTATCCGCTATTTTCACCAAATCCGCAGATACGGGATGAACCGATAAAATGACAAACAACGATACGGCAACAGCTATGATAATCTTTTTCACAACAATCTCCTTTCACCGAATAAAAAAATATTGCGGGACAGAATAATTGCTATTCTGCCCCTATTATCGCTTTATTCAAACAAGGGAAAATCTCTCGGCATAAATGCGTCAAATTCCGGTGCCATACTGAAGAAGTTTTTGTCAAAAATGGGACTTCCGTCAGCAGCCATCGTGATATTGCCGGATTGCCCCAGAGGAAACATGCTCTGAATCCGAACCGGACCCGACGCGCCCATCTCCACGCAATGGGCATAGGTTGATCTCGATGCGAACGGCATTTCATGGACTTTCCCGATCAGATCATGCTTATATGTGATCGTGCCGCGCTTGTCTTTGCCCCAGGGCTGCGTGCCTAATTTTGTCAGTGTATTATCCAGCGATTTGACAATGATCGCATTGGCAGTCTGCGGCGCGTCGGCATCCGAAAGATTTTTGAACCAGTCGTATTTGTTCTGAATCACGGATGCCTCGCCTTTGAGTCCGTGCAGCATGACATTGAACAAGATCGTGGTGTTCTGATCTGCAAACGCGTCTGCCAATTCGTCTTCGAATGTCAGGCGGATAGCTTCCCGAATCCATGTATCCATCAGCATCCACGCATCCGCACGGTCTTTTCCCGAAGCCCACTGCGATTGCCCGCCATCCACAAAATGTCCGTCCCAGTTCTCCAAAATTGCCAATGCTGCCAGTCGTGCATCATTCGGCTCTGCTTTGACCGCCGCAGTAAAATAGGGAGATGCGAATTTCCACGGATTACCGCCGTCTCTGAAAGAATCTGTTGCAGCAATATTCAATGCCAAATCTCTGATCTGTTCGAATGTCAGCTTGTCATGCGTGCTGAGATATTCGTCAATCACATGCGCGCGATGAAACGGACCGAAGGAATAAAAAAGCGTGTTCGGTGAATTGTCATAAGACGGGTTGCTTTTGTTGTTCCAGCCTCCGTAATATCCGCTCAAAGCATTGCGTTCTGTGGAACGGGCAATCAGCACTGCCGGATCCCATTCCGCTATCGGAATTCCCGGAATAAAGCCCTGGGGAAAGCGATAATCGGATGTTGTCGGACGAACCGGATCGCGACCGGACATCCAATACGCGATATTGCCTTCTTTATCCGCATAACAGAAATGCTGGCTGACTCCGACGCCTTCGATAGCTTTTCCAAATTCATCCGCACTCTGGGCGCGAGCAATGTCCAGATATGCTTTGATCGTCCGAAGCTCATATCCCCAGTGGGCATATTTCCATACCACAATCGGATTCTGAAGGCTATAGACATAAGTTGCTGGATTGTATGGCATCGGATTGATGACCGGACCGTGAGAGGTACGATATACCGGCAGTTGAACCGTATCGGCTCCCGCGACTTTGATGGTTTCCGTGCGATGAAGCTTGACCGCATCGGGAGATTCCAGATAATAATCGGAAGTATGGGCATGCCCCACCTGCATAGACCATGCGTGGTGAGGGGTTCTGCCGATCACGATGCCCGGAATTCCGACCAGCGCCATACCGGAAACGTTCAGATCAGCCGCGCGGACAGAGCCTTCCATAATGATTGACGGCACAGTGAAGCCCATTTGAGGACCCGAGTAGATGATGGGATTGCCGGAAGCGGTTTTTTTGCCGGACACCACCCATGCGTAACTGCCCATTTTCACATACGCATTGATCTGCTTCAGATTTTCGACCACCGTCTTGTAGGTTTCATTCATGGCATCCGCTGCCATGCGGATATCCGCGACTGCTCCAATCCCGATATCCGATTGTGATGATGTTTCCGCGCTTCGGACAGTTTTGGGCGCGATATAGGTCAGCGCCTCAGGATCATTGACCCAGCGCAGATCATCGAACATATCCTGAGCATTGGCAGGAAATCTCATCAGAAGCTGTGCATAGAGCTTGGCATTGTTCAACTGTTCCTGATCATCGAAACTTCCCGGATCGAAATTTCTGAGCATCAGGGCTTCCCAAGCCAGCACATCCGTAACCTTCCAATCTTCGGGAAGAAATTCGATTCCCAATTTTGCGCCGATGGCTTTGAATTCGAATGGAAGCAGGGATTTGTCCTTTCGGACTTCCGCAATTCTTCGATTGAATCCAGCAACATAGCCTTCAATCACTGTCCGGGTTTCCTGATCCATTGCATTGAATGCTTCTTGCAATTCCTGTTCCGAATAGCCTGTAGCCCGCATGAAAATATCGGTTTTCAACTGGGACTGCCCGAAAATTTCGGCAAGTCTTCCGCGTGCGGACCTCCGATAGGTCTCAGACTGCCATAAACGGTCTGTGGCAACTGCATAGCCCATTGCCTCGAAAATGTTGTAATAGGTGGCATCTTTCGTTCCGCTGATAAACCATACGCCTTTGGAATCACGAGTAACATCTACCGTGATTTTGGGTTCGTTTGTAGTCGGCGTGCAATCCGAATCATTATCGGAACACCCGATCATCATCAGCATTGCCAGCATCATCACATAATATCCGATTCTACGCATACTCACTCCTTGAATTGATTTGAATATTTCATATTATACACCTCGACTGCCGCATTGTCCATATCGGCAATCCGTTGTTTATGCCTGAAAGATCACGGTTCCGTCATAATTCATAATCATCGGATGAATTGCTCTGTCCGGGGCAAAGCCGGATGCCGATACCGCCATCTGATGACCGATATGAGATATGATTTCGGGATATTGCAAACTGATCATTTCCATGGCATGTCGGGCGGTATTGGCAGAAGCGATCTGTCGGGCAAAATCCCGATCCTGAGTCAGCGTGAATGCAGTTTCGGACAGCAGTTTCATAGTCAGTTCTGATTTTGCCGCGTGGGTATGGGCAAATCCCTGAGCCATTTTCAGGGCTTTTCCGAAAAACGCGGCAATCCGAATTTCCTTAAATCCCTTTTCCGCAGCCGCCTGAAGCGATGCCTGAAAAAAATCTCCCATCTGCACAAAGGCTTCTTCCGGCAAGTCTTTCCAAATACCCTGCGCATATCGTTCACTCCGGCGTCCGGTCGTCAGAACAATCGTATCAAGCCCCGAAGCTTTTGCCACAGATAAAGCAGAGATAATACTGGCAATATACGCGTCGTGAGACATGGGCTTGACAATGCCGGTCGTGCCGAGTATCGAAATACCTCCGATAATTCCCAATCTCGCATTCAGCGTTTTTCGGGCAAGCTCCTGCCCTTTCGGAACAAAAATTTCCACAGATACGGAAAAATCTGAACCATATTCGTGTAAAACATCATGAATTGCTTCGATAATCATTCTGCGGGGGCCCGGATTGATTGCCGGTTGTCCCGGAGGAATTTCAAGTCCCGGCTTGCTAACCTGTCCCACACCGATTCCGCCGCTAATCACAATATCTGTTCCGTGTCCTGTCTGTCTGACTCTTGCACCGATTTCAGCATGATGGGTAACATCCGGGTCATCTCCCGCGTCTTTGATGACCGTACAGACAGCTTCTGTTTCACTGATGATTTCTGACGAATGGATCGGAATGGAAATCATATCGCCGGTCAGCAGCCGGATGGCGACAGCCCCCGGATTACGACCTGTCAGAAGCAGCAATAATGCGCCTTTGGCAGCCGCAGCCGCAGCTGTTCCTGTGGTAAAGCCGCTTTTTAAGGCAGATGCCGGATCGGTGTTTTCTGCTGCCATAAATCAAATACTTTCATTATTAAAAATATCCGTTCCGATTCTCTTTTTTGGGATAAGCCTGTCCAAACATGCCACATCGGAGTTACGAATGCAAGCCCAAATTCTGTCTGCTATCTGAAATCATTCGGATTTGATC
>CAZMDM010000224.1:0-2535 GCA_964564775.1 uncultured Desulfonema sp.
CAGATGTTTTTAAGAGACAGTAACAGTTGCATATAAAATCAATATCTTCTGTCGTATTGCGGCTCATGTGCAGCAAGCCAATTTTTTCGCATCGCTCCAGAATTTCCAAAGCTTCCTGCTTGCCGATCCGCCTTCCGCCCAGACGCGAGATAATATTTTCAGCAACTTTCCCGAACCACATACACACCTCAGTCGGCATATCGTGAATATCTTCCCCGCGCAGTTTGGCAGCATGTCGGCAGTAACACGCTCCCACGCCGATAGTATCGTACTTCTCGATATACGTTATTACCTGCTGATAAGTACGAATCACATTGCCCGCATCAATGGTTTTGTTGATCGGAATCACTCGAGTCAACGGATATTTGATAGTCTCGATGCCTTTTGCCGCATCATAAGCTCTTTTATACTTATAAATCAGTTGAGCAATCTTTTTATCCTGCTCGGTTTCACTGCCCGATATGAACACAAACTCAAAAATTCCCGGCATAAACGGCAGCCCCTGATAATATCGCACACCATCGGTATCGAAAACGCCGCATAATCCTTTATCTGCCATATTTTCAATAATTTTGAATACGTCATTTTCATCTCGCTTCAATAATCCCGCGATATCCTTGAGTGCAGCCGGTTTCTTGGAAAGAACATTATTGATTTCAGCTTCTTCCGGTGAGAAAAGTTCTCTGATCAGCGTGTAAAATTCCGGTATATCCGCACCTGTATAAGGTCCGCCGCGCTGCTTCATTACTTCAAAAGTTTGTTTATAAATATCCTGTGCCATTCTTGCCTCTTTTACTTATTTTTGAATCAGGATTAAGGATTTTGTAAGGATTGAATGATTTCTCACTTCCCTCAATCCTGATTCAAAAAAAATTACTCATTTCTGGCATCTGTCATTTTTTGCATTGTAGGTATATCCTTCTTTGCAGACCACACATCGCTCTTTTGCCGGAATGTATCTGCCCTGCGGACATTGCAGACAAACATTTGCCCCGTATTTTTTCGTCGAAGTTTTGAAATATCCGCCTTCGCACGCGCCGTTCACAGGATTTTTCCATTGCGGATTGACCCATGTCGCAACATGCCAGTTTCCCGCAGCCGGCGGAGTTCCTCCTTTTTTAGGTATCTTGATAACCGCGTCTTCATCAAACGGAGTCGCACAGAAACCAGAGACTCCCCAACAGAATGTCAGAATTACCAAAAACAACCATTTTTTCATGATCTTCTCCTTTCTGATCTGATGAGTTCAGACCTTTTATTCAATAATTTAAGAAGTAAATTCAAATATATCTAATACCAGCTTTCGATCAATAAATCAGAAAATATTTTAAAATCAGAGATATTACGGGTTATAAGTATCAATCCGTTCACTTTGGCAATCGCCGCGATCTGTCCGTCAACAAAAGAAGGCGTTTGTCCTATTGATGATAATCTTGCCCTTTCAATAGCGTGCCAGTATGCCGAGCGATCATCATAAGGAAGGATAGGAAAATAAGATTCTATCACATTTTTGATAAACGATTCAAATTCTCTTCGTCTGCGAGAAACCGGAAGACGATAACAGCCGTATAACAATTCATGCCATATCGGAGATGCTATCGCGCACTCCTGATAATGCCTCTTAATCATAGCAATTACAGAAGAGTTCGGAATCGGTTTCATCCATTCTGATACAACATTTGTATCAAGCAGGTAACTGCTCACAGCAAACTAACCTCCCGCCCGGATGACGTATCTCTCAAATTCTCAAAGTCAGAATCGGAAAATTCAATATTCTCTTTCTCCAAAGCCTGACGAAATGACATAAATACGTCCCAAAAATCTTCTTTTTTTCGATGTAACCGCTCATATTCCTGAATAGAAACCACCATTGCCACCGGCTTTCCACGTCTGGTCAGGCTGATCGGCATACCACCTGATTCAATCTGATTCAAAATAGTTGGCAGCTTGCGTATAGCCTCACTGATAGAAAATTCCTGCTGCATAAATTATTCCTCCCACATCTCCCTGCTCAAAGCAATAATCCGATCCAACTCCGCTTTGGTATCGGTCGCACCGCCGAAAGTAAAAGTTGATGTCAGATATTCCCAATCGGATTTAGTCAATTGATACAAGTTTTTGGCAATAATAATTTCAAGCTCCGCGCGCATTTCCGCCAAATCTCTGTTTTCATCAATGTCAATCTTCAACTCGTTTTTCAAATCCTCGAAATCATCCCGATTGCTCTTGCGATACAGCAGATTGAAGCCCAATTCGATAATGCGTTGTTTGTCTTTATCCGATGCTTCGGCAATGGGGAGTTCATAAATAAAATTCATGGTCAGATTGGCAGAAATTTTGTTTCTGATATAGTAATTCAGCACCAGCGAATTGAACATTGCCATAATGAAAAGCAATTCATTGCAATTTAAAATATTTGTGATAATCGAATTACTTTTTATGGTATAGCTGATATTCACCCCGTGATTCATCGAATTTCCGATAAACACATTTTTCGGTACAATCGAGCTGATCAGTGTTCTTTCATCTGTGGAT
>CAZMDM010000225.1:0-7845 GCA_964564775.1 uncultured Desulfonema sp.
GCAAAGTCTATGTTGCGCCGGATACGGATGAGGATACGATCAGAAAACTTGCGCTTGCTGATGAAAACATGAAGAAATTCATCGGCGATAAAGCCATCCGAAAAATGATTGTAGTGAAAAACAAGCTGGTGAATGTGGTGGTGTAAAGCCGTCTTCAGCAATGGCGATGAACCGTATTCTGCAACAGAGGGAATGCGGTTCGTCTCTCAAAGTCAGCGAAAGTATTTTCGGATACCGATGCATATGCTGATTTTATATGCTGCATAATTTTACATTACAATGACACCTTCCAATATTTCATCCGATACTTGTCAGAGAAAATGAAGCGATGAAGCAGAGAAATATTGACACTTTCCGATAAAGTCAGTAGTGTTCTACACATGTAACATATAACAGCTTTAACTGCAAGGAGCATCCTATGTTCGGTATCGGAATGCCTGAACTGATTGTGATTTTAGTCGTGGCGCTGATTATATTCGGACCCAAGCAACTGCCCGATCTGGCAAAAACAATGGGACAGGCTATGAGAGAATTCAAAAAAGCAACCAGTGATTTCAGGCGAACCATCGAAGTTGAAACAGATATGGCAAGCGTTAAAAAAGAATTCGATAAATTGAATGATGGCGTCAAAGAAACTATTGAGATCAAAGCAAAGCCAGAGCCTGAAAAACCATCCGAGCCTCTGCCCGCGCCGACAGAATCTGATCCCAAAGGACATGCTGCATGATCGGAGAAGAGGATAAAATTCCATTCACCTCTCATCTGGAAGAACTCAGAGAAAGGCTGATCAAAGCGTTTATCGCTGTCGCTGTCGGATTCTGTATTGCCTATTATTTCAAAGAAAAACTCTTCGATTTTCTGGTGTATCCGTTAATCAAAGCAATGGGCAAAGACAAGGTGGTTCTGATTTTTACCGGCATTCCCGAAGCATTTTTCACGTATCTCAAAGTCGCTTTTATCGGCGGACTGCTGCTGGCGGCTCCGGTAATTCTGTATCAATTTTGGATGTTTGTTGCTCCCGGTTTGTATCCGAATGAGCGGAAATTCATCGGACCTGTGATTTTCATTTCCACCTTCTTTTTTATCGGTGGCGCATTATTCGGATATTATTTCGCATTTCCGGTCGGATTTCAATTTCTGCTCGAATACGCGAGCGAAAACATCAAAGCCATGCCGTCCATGAGCGAGTATATGGGGTTTGCTTCCACGCTGCTGCTCGCATTCGGCATCGTATTCGAATTGCCATTGATCATTATTGCGCTTGCCAGATTCGGTATTGTTTCCGTAGCTTTCCTACGAAAATATCGGAAATATGCGATATTGTCTTTTTTTATTATTGCTGCGATACTCACTCCCTCACCCGACGCGGTAACCCAGTGTATCATGGCAGTTCCGTTATGTGTCTTATATGAACTGAGTATTTTTGGCGCAATGTTTGTTTCCAAAAAGAAAACGGAAGCGACAATTGAAGAATCTTCGGAGGAGAATAATCCTGATGGAATATCGACTAAAGCTGATACAGACTGAATCGGCTACCGGATATTTTGCCTGTATTCCGAAAGATAATATGACATTCGAAGAGGAATTGGCGTATATCGCTGATCATCCGATGGACGAGTTTATGCACAAATATATGCTTGAAAAACTTGGCAAATCAGATGAACAAACCTTGATCGCTCTTTCGGAACGGAACATCCCCGCGATGGATGCGCTGATATACGAGTTATGTCTGTTAAGCCCGATGTTTGCAAACCTGAAAGGCAGGTTCGACGCGGATGCCGGAAAACGACTTTCCGCACATACTCCGATGATTTATATTCGTTCATCTCTTATGGAAAATCAGAATATTCATCAGCAATGGCATCGGATATTCGAGAATAATCTTCTGAAACATCAGCCCCTGCTGAGCAAGGATCATACCGGATTGCCGATGTTGTATTCGGAAAGCGAACTGTATGATGACAAAATTTCTGTCAGAGAGCTTTTTCAACATCATAATAAAGCTTCAGAGACCTATTCGCGTCCCGATCCCAAAGATACCGCCCGGATTGCCATCGAAAAACTCAAATCTGTCGGAGTATTGTCATCAGGATCGGAGCAGCGTCATCATGCCTCGTTGAGTCTGTGCGCCATGCTCCGACAATGGAACATGAATATTTCTGTCCGTTGCGGACGGCACAATTATAGTCTTTCCGGCATTCAGACCGCTTACGGAAAGGGCTTGGACTTGGATTCCGCCAGAGTATCTTATGCAATGGAAATTGTCGAGCGATGCTCTTCGTTTGCAAGCATTGAGGCTGACGCAGTGATCGGATACATGAAAGAGTATCCGTTGATATGTTCGGATTATACCCATCTGATTCAGAATAATCAATCTGTTCTGAACCCAAATGATCTTCTGCCGGATGTTCCGTATCGGAATGAAAAACTGTATTGGATAGAAGCCGAAGATTGCAGCAGCAATCCGATATGGGTTCCAGCGCAAAGCGTGTTTTTGTTCTGCAACTTGGATGAAATCAGCCTGTTTGCCGGACTCGGATCAACAGGGCTTGCTTCGGGCAGCACGATGGAAGAAGCCAAAGTCAGCGCATTACTGGAAGTGATTGAGCGAGACAGTGAAAGCACCGGATTTTATGATGAGAAAAAATGTTTCCGCTTGGAAGCCGGATATATGAGATTATCTGCATTGCTGAACAGTTATCGGGAAAAAGGCGTGGATGTGATTTTTCAGGACATCACCTCTCCGATGGGCGTTCCCTGCTACAAATGCTTTGTAATCGCGCCGGACGGAGAAATCGTCAAAGGCTGCGGCGCACATCTGGACGGCAAGAAAGCGATTATATCCGCATTGACCGAAACACCCTGGCCTTATCCGTACAGCCCTCTGTCTGCCAAAGGACCCGGAAATCTGCCGACCATCAGATATGAAGATTTGCCGGATTATTCCACAGGACATCCGAACAATAATCTGGATTTGCTGGAAAATCTTCTGAGCCTCAATCATCATGCGCCGGTGTATGTGAATCTGACCCGGAAAGATTTGGAAATTCCGGTGGTCAGAGCCATTGTTCCCGATATGGAGACCTCTTCGGAGCGGGATGAATATTCGCAGATCAGCTATAGGCGTTTCGGCGCGTATTTCTCCTGACAGCCAAACTCAACAAAATCGTTGCAAAAAAAGAAAAAACGCTGTAAAAGCGATCAAAACTTGGCAGGACAGCAACCGATGAAACTCTTCAAAAGCAAAACCTTCAAAGTATTCTCTACGCCGTTGTGGAAAAACAATCCGATTTCGGTGCAGATTCTGGGGATATGCTCCACGCTGGCAGTTACGGCTCAGATGAAGACCGCGTTGGTGATGGCATTGTCGCTGACGCTGGTTACCGCGTTTTCGAGTCTTGCAGTCTCGATGCTCAGAACCATGATTCCGCGGAATATCCGCATTATCGCCGAACTTACGGTGATTGCCACGCTGGTGATTCTGGCGGATCAGATTCTCAAAGCGTTCTTTTATGAGATCAGCAAGCAGTTGTCGGTATTTGTGGGTCTGATTATCACCAACTGCATTGTCATGGGCAGAAGCGAAACGTATGCACTTGGCAATCCGCCCTGGGCATCTTTTCTGGACGGACTCGGAAACGGACTGGGATACGGCTTTGTGCTGGTAACCGTCTCCTTTATCCGGGAACTTCTCGGTGCAGGCAAAATTTTCGGCATCAAAGTCATTCCTGCTGTCGTATATGCTGCGGGATACGAAAACATGGGGCTGATGCTGCTTGCGCCCGGAGCGTTTATTGTGATCGGACTGCTGGTATGGCTGCAAAAAAGCCTTTCCAATGCCTGAAACTTACTTTTTTAATAATTTCAAGGAGAATTTGTTTCAATGTATGAATCCGGAGACCTGAGAAAAGGTCTTAAAATCGAAATAGACGGCGAACCCTATATCATCACCCAATTTTCATTTGTCAAGCCGGGCAAAGGACAGGCACTTTACAAATGCCGCCTGAAAAATATGGTCAGCGGCATTCAGTTTGACCGCACCTATCGTTCGGGTGAAAAATTCAACGAGGCACATCTGGAAGAAACGGAGATGGAGTATCTCTACAATGATGGCGAAAATTACTGCTTTATGAACACATCTACCTATAATCAGGAATTTCTGAAAAAAGATCAGGTGGGCGAAGCCATCAATTTTCTCAAAGAAAATACAATCTGCAGCGTATTGTTTTTCGGGCCCAAAGCTATCGGTATTTCTCTGCCGAACTTTATGGAGTTGAAAATCACAAAATCGGATCCCTGGGCAAAAGGAGATACCGCAGCAGGCAGTACCAAACCCGCGACTCTGGAGACCGGATATGTGCTTCAGGTTCCGCCGTTTGTGGAAGAAGGCGAATATATCAAGGTGGATACTCGTACCGGCGAATATGTGGAGCGTGTGAAACGTTAATATTTTGCTTGCAATTTGATCGGAATTGAGCTAATTTTTTAAGGATTGCCCGGGTGGCGGAACAGGTAGACGCAAAGGACTTAAAATCCTTTTCACCTTCGTGTGAGTACGAGTTCAAGTCTCGTCCTGGGCACTTCTGGAATCAACCTTTTATATCTCTTCACTGTTATATCTGATTATAGTTTTAAACCGATTGCAATGGATTTTGCCTGCTTTCCGGTCTATCTGGCGTGCAATCTATTATAGATTCAATTTCATCATCAGATAACGATTCGATTTCGCTATCTATAATAATTGCACGCTGCTTTCCTCTTTTGATTTCGCCTAATTGATTGCGTTCAATCAGGGTATAAGCGATTTTTTTCAGACTCACACAGTCAAGCGTTTCGTTTTTCTGCTTATTTTCAAGTATTTGCACAAATGCTTGATTTAAAGCATCAAGATCATTGACTTTTTCTGCCATCTCCCGATAAACCCTTGCCAATTTTTCGTTAAAAGTTTGATTTGCCATGATGTTTCTCCTTTTCGGTTAAAATGTTTGTGTTTGTCTTATCTTGTATGCAAACACAATACCAAAAAGTATAAAACAATACATAAAAATACACTCAACAAATAAAAGCCTGTTTTTATTTCGAATAAAAAAGTTGTTACATTTTGCCTCCCCCGTCTTTATATAGGCAAGATGGGAAAATAAAAAAGACTGACAAAAAACTTTATGTTTTTCAATCAGTCTTCCGTAAAAATTTTTAATACACGATCATAATATGCAGTTATTATTATGATTGTGTATTTTCTGTTATGTTAAAATCTTTAATATATCCGTTTTCCCTAGCGTGTTTGGTTAGCAAAAATTCAAATAGATTCGATATATTAGGTCTGATTTCAGCCCTTAGTATCAAATCGGCTAACTGTTTTATCTCTGGGGATAACGATATCGAAGTCGGTATTCGTTTTGTTCCTTCCCCGCGTCTTTTTCCCATAAAATCAACCCTTTAAAAAGTTTAAAAAAAATGCCGCATTTTCAGAATATATGCTCTCTATAGGCAAGAGCAAGAAGAATGCCAAGGGCGAAGTGAGGGAGTCTTGAAAAATTTTTTCTCTATGATTTCACTTCGTTAAGATTTTTTTGAAAAAAAAATGTTACATTTTCCGAGTTCGTGCCCTATAGGGGTAAGGGCAAGAGAGAATGCAAGGGCGAAGTGAGATACGACTGAGCAAATCTCTGTGTCTTTTCCTCATAAAATCACATCTTTAAAAAAAGTTCAAAAAATTTGAAAAAAAGTTGTTACATTTTCCGATTTCGCGCCCTTATATAGTTAAGGGGCAAGTCTGTGTCTTTTCCTCATAAAATCACATCTTTAAAAAAAGTTCAAAAAATTTGAAAAAAAAGTTGTTACATTTTCCGAGTTCGAACCCTATATAAGTAAGGGGGAAAAAAAATGCTAAGGGCGAAGTGAGATACGACTGAGCAAAAATTGAGAACGAGTTATCAGTTGTTCGGGATTTCCGAATAGGTGATAATTGGTTTTCAATCAATACCTTGAATGGCAATGTGTGCCGGGTATTTTCTGCAATTCCTGATTGTGTATCCTTTGGGTATTCCGAAATTGATACAATTCAGAAGGTTGCAGGATAGATAGAAAGCCGGAAATAGACGGAATCTTCAGGCATCTCCGATGCTTACCTGCCGGATGTCTGATGAATTTCGTGGGCAATCACTCCGTATCATGGCTATACGGGCAAACAAAAACCGCGGCAAAGGCAATGTGGCAAAAACTCTTTCTGTGGGGTAGCAGAATCTACTTCGGGTTATTGGCGTACTCTAATACCCTTCCTGCTGTTAGGGATAAAATGGGGCTATCGGCTTTTCTGCGAATGTGATTTTCCGATTCATAAATCAAATCCGAATGCAGGTATTCTGTCTGGGATTCTCAAAACAGATGTTCGCTTCCCGTAACACCAGACGGGACGGTTTTTCCCTGAACCCCGTCAAAAGAAAGGGAATTTGACCTCACACTTGTTTCGGATAGACAGTGTATCAGAGGCGTAGAATATCCCATTATGCAAGCTAAAGGCAATGGATTGAGCATTTGTCGGTATAGGCAGGGATGCGTAATGAAAAGCCGGTAGATTGCGGCGTGGGTTGCTGAGAGAAATGTCCGTAAAACGGAATAAGTGGATTGCCCTTTGTGCTGAGTAACGGTAATGAAAGGCACGAAGGGCAATTATGAGGCTATCAGGGTGTGTAAGATATTGCATATTGTGATAGTTTCATAACTTTTTGGTCAAAGCGCTTCGATATCAACCTTGATTCTGCTTTCGTTTGAGGAACGAAAGCAGGTGTGAAGGCTGATGCTTTCAGTGGTTTATCATGTCAAAATAAGCATAATAAGGAGGGTTTGAACAGTCTTATGATTCCCAGCGAATGGGAGTCATAGGGAAGTCCGAACCGTGTTTCATTATCTTTCAACACAGGAGGATATTTTATGGAAGAGAGACGAATTACCCGGATACCGATTGATGCCATTGATCGGGATGAAACGCAACCCCGAAAGGACTTCCCTGAAGAAGAACTGAAGGAGTGGGCGGAAGAGAATGGGTATGTTTCTGAAAATGAATAGGAGGATGAGGATTCCGATGGAGCAGAATAATGGCAATAATTAGGAGGATTGGCTCAAACTGGTGTGCATTGCGCTAACAGGTGTTGGCGTTCTGATTTTGTGGATATTGCGAAAATAACTTTTGATGTCCCTCTCATGGGAGGTGAGAGGGCGTCTTGAGAAGTATCTGAGCGATCAGGTATTTCTCAAGGCGGGGTTTGATTTTCCATAATCTCCATACATCCTGTGCGCTTAGAGTGGGCGGATTTTCCCTGCCTTGCCGCTCACTCTTAACTTGCACGGCAAAATATTCAAGGAGGGCAGATTTTTATCTTTCAATTGGTCAAAGTAACTGCTGCTATCATGCTGAACGGCGGCATATTTTGGATAGTTTCAAAAGTTTTCAGGAGGTAGAATATGCAATATCCATTGCACGTTGAAAGTAAAGTTTTCGGGACTGCGGGGGCTTTTGTGTACATCGTGGATTCTAATGAATGCCCGATAGCCCGCTCAAGATCGTTTTAATTTTTATATCAAATCAAAACAATGAAGTCAAGAGTAAGGGGGCAAAAAATGGCAATCATAATTGATTTGGAAAATATCAGAAAGAACTTTGAGGCTAAGACCCGCGTAGATTTGGGGTTTGAAGCATTGAAAAAACTTAGCCCAGAAGAACGGGGACAAGTTCTCGACGTCGCGGCGTATGCTGTCGCGGGACAGGTCGGGGTAGGGCTGGGTCTGGTTGAGTGGGAAGATATTTGGCCCGGAAGGCGGGAGCCCGATGTGCGGTAGTACGGG
>CAZMDM010000226.1:0-1995 GCA_964564775.1 uncultured Desulfonema sp.
AACGCCATGAAGGTGTAAGATCGATATCGGTCTTCTTCATGGCGTTTTTTTATTTTTGCGGGTCTCCTTCTCACAAAGGAGGTCGGGAAGATCGCCATCCCCGCAGCCAACGGACATCGGCGGTCTTCCCCCAAACACGCAGCATGAAAATGCTGACGGGTTTTTGTTTGCTTTTAACCGACAAATGAAAATTTGTCAATAATATTTTAAATTTCAATAAGTTGATTTAAGAGGGGAAAGAATGATGGCAAGAGAAAGGAAGTTTCAGATGATGAAAAAATTCAGAGCAGTATGGGCAATCGGGTTGATTCTGCTGGTCATCGGAAGTTCGAAGGTATCGGCAGATGACGTGGTGTACAATTTCGGGAAACTCATCGGCGAGCTTGCTGTCTCCGAATCGCTGAAAAACATGTATGCCAAAGGCGTGGTGCCGGATTATGACAATCTGATCGTCATGTCCAACGCGGGATATGCGGAAATCGCCGGATACAGCACAATGGCGGCGCTGGACGGTCTCAGCAGTGCCGGAGTATCGAGAGGCAGGCTGAACCTGCTGGAAATCCATTCCGCGCCCAATACGCCCCTGTGGTTTGCCGTGTACGACAAAGCATCGGGGCTGTGTTCTTATCTTCAGGTCAATCCCGCAATGACTCAGCTTGCAGACCTGTTCAGCATCAGCACGGTTGAAAAAATCAATGCCGAGCATCTGTATGCCAATGCGGCGGAATACAGCACCAAATTCGGCAACAGTATTTTCGGGGGCAATGAATTTCGGATTGTTACGATTATGAACGCCATTGCCAGCGGCGCGCCGACGTATGCGGTAAGAGCATTCGAATTTCACGATCATTATTGTCCGGGCGTAACCTCCGGTATTCTGATGGTCAATTATCTGAAAAAACACTTTCCGATTGGCTCCGGCGGCAGTTATTTTGTTCAGGGGATACAGCCTTGGTGCAAAGAAGACGCTCTGATGGTTCTGCTGAATGCCACGCCCGGCAAAACCGGATACGCGGCGGTGTATGCCAATGCGACCGATATTGCGACATGGAAAACAGAAGCAAAAGACGCGGCAAACATCATCTACCGCTATGATGCCAAGACAAAAAAATGGGACGGCGTGGTTCTGGGATTTGTATGGGCGACAGATACCGGATGCCCGAATTATGACAACAACGGCACGATCACCAAGCTATGCTCGGATTTATGGTATCTGAACCGCATGGATCAGCCGGAAATGTTTGTCAAAGAAATCAAGCGATTTGAGCTTCCTGACGGCGTGGTTCCCAAAGACTGGGCAAGACCGGGTGTTGATCCGATGCAGAAATTGGGATTGACTCAGTAGGCGGTAAACTCAGGCGCAAAATAAGGACGTGAGGGCTGCAACGCTTGTACCCCTCACTCCTGTATCAGGGCTGCGCTGAGTTTCAGCGGTTGATATGACACTATGAGGTGAAGAGGAGGAGGAGTTTTTGAATGAGAAGCATCCGCAGTAACACAGGAAATTTTTCTGCCCGGATCGCGTTGATGATGATCTGTCTGATGTTATTTCAGGCGTTGCCGGCATCGGCGCAGGAAACGGTACAGGGAAAAAATGTTGCACAGGAAAACAAAAAAGAAACCGTTGAAGCCGGGACCGAAACCGAAGCGGAGCGAAGCAAGGTCTATATGAAGCTCGGTGAGATTACTGTAACAGAAAAAGCGCCTTATCTGACAACTGCGGACGCACCGGCTTCAGTGGATGTAGTCGGCACGGATCAGATAGAAAACCAGAATGTGGATTTCAGCATGGAACTGCTGAAGAAAGTTCCGGGTACATATTTCGGCGATTGGAATCAAGGCGTGATTTCCGGGACCATTTCCATGCGGGGATTCGATGCCAACCATGACGCGCCGCTCACTCTGATCGTGGACGGTATTCCTCATAATTTCGGCTACGGGAAAATGGATATTCAGCCGTTTTTTCCGCTTGAAATCGAGCGCATAGAAATGGTG
>CAZMDM010000227.1:0-3078 GCA_964564775.1 uncultured Desulfonema sp.
CATCATAAACCGTCCGGTCGAGAGTTGTATGTGCGTTGGCATCGGGTCCGAACTGCATTCCGATTTTTTGGAAAAACTTCACCATTTCTCCGGGTGCGAACTGGTCCGAGCCGTTGAATGCCATGTGTTCTAAAAAATGCGCCAGTCCTTTCTGCGCGTCTGTTTCGTTCAATGATCCGGCATTGACATACAGGTGCATACTGATCCGGTTTTTCGGATTGCTGTTTTGCAGGATCGCATAGCGGAATCCGTTGGGCAGTTTTCCGAACAGTACAGCAGGATCGGGCTGCAAATCGCTGTGTTCATGGGACCATGACGGCAATGGCGTATTCGGACTTGTCTCTCTTTCTCGGAAATAATCTCCGGAAAGCAAAAATGGCTGATCCACGCTCATCCGGCGAATGTCATCTGCCGAATATTTCTGATTGCCGGATTTTTCGGTACTTACAATATCAGGCGGATTGGCACAGCCAAAAATAAGAAGTATCAGATAAAACAGAATGGAAATCTTCGATGTTTTCATTATGGGGTATCCCGTTTCTTTGGTGTTAAGTGTTATGTGTTAAGTGTTATGAAAACTCATAACCCTTAACAACTGACACCTAGCACGGATAAAAAATCCCTCTCCCGTAATCGAGAGAGGGATATATCATCGGATTAGAAATTCCAAATCAGTTCAGCAGCAAGACGCATCGCAGTATCATTGCTTTCCGTACCGCCGGAAATAGCCTTAGTAGCTTCTTTAATAGCCTCGCCGGGGAAGAAGAAAGAGAACTGACCTTTGACAAACATGTGCTTGCTCAGTGCCACTGTAACTTCGTTATCCCATTCCGTACCCGCGTAGCCAGCTTCGACTCTGACCGGCGCTCTTTTTTTGCCACTTGACAGAACTTCGGTGGTCATCGGTTCAACCATGTTGCTGACATAAATATCTTCGTTCCAACTGAACATATTGACGTTGGTGCGATAAATCAGAAAAACTTTGGGTCTTGCCGTGATGCCGACGCTGAACATGGTCATACCGGGATTGTCTCCGCGTCCGTTGCCGTTGCCGACAAAATTCTGCAATCCGCCGACAAACGCGGGCGTACCGTTGCCATAGAATTCGGGGACATAACCATAGAGCGCACTGCCATACACAAAGTTGGTATCTGCGATGATGGTGTTTTCACCACCGAATGCTTCCGAAAATCTCTGGGCATTTTCCACGCCGTTGAATCCGCCGAGCTTATCGTCTGTGGAATCATTATCGCCGGAAGTGTAGATAAAACCAATATGCGGTTTGAGGCTCATCCATCCGATCATATCTTTGAGTTCGAGACTCAGATCACCTGCAAACGCATAAGACTGAATATCGAAATCATCATACTGGATAATATGAATGCCGTTATCCACGCCTTTCAGACCGGTATCTTTGGCTTTGCCGAATTTGTATGCACCTTCCGCCATGATGCCGAACTTCCCGAGAGTGCCGAGATAATACCCGCCGACAGTATGTGCATCCGTTGTCGGAGAACTAGCTTTTGCTTTGGCAATACCGTTATTGCCGTAAATACCGGCATAGTCTGCCAAATCCGCCGAAGCCGCCAGAGACCCCAGAAGATCGGTGGAAGGTACATTGCGGATGCGGTCGTACGCATAAAAAAACCGGACTTTGCTGGTCGGACAGAATTTATAATCCACATAGCCTGCCAGAAGATCGCGGTCTTCGTCATTCGCGCCGCTGTGATTCAATGCGCTGATCTGAAAATCGTTTTCCTGAAGCTTCAGCCACGCCACCGAATATTCGAGCATGTCTTTGTATTTGCCTTTGACCCAGAAACCGGGATTATCATCGCCATAGACCATCGAAGCAGCTTCGATGACGTCAACTCCCCATACATCCCAGCCCGCATGAAGCCTCAGATATTCGGGAATCAGTTCGATACTGGCATTGAGTCTTTCCAGACCGAAGTTGCTTGCGGAATCCGTCTTGCCGCCTCTGTTGTCAACGGTCTGGGTATCTATCGGGCGGTCAAATTCCAATGCTGCGTAAAAACTCCATTTTTTATCTTTGGGCATGGCATTGAAATAGAGCTTGTCTTCGTTGCGGATATAGCCGTCATTGACGCTGCCGCTTTCATTGGAATGGGTTCGTAAAAAAGAATTTGCCAGATAGTAGGGCTTGAAAGCATCGGCTTTGGCTTTCAATGCGGTGGTGTATGCCATTGCCTCGGTAATGGTGGCATTGGGATTGTTTTTCATAATATTCACCGCTACCTGTTTGCTCAACGTGCTTGCACCGCTGACCAATGTGCTTGCCTGAGAAGTGATAACCGTTGCAGATGCGGCATTTGAAGCAGCAATTGCTGCGGCATTATTAGCCGGCGTAAGAGCTGCCTGTTTAGCGGCTGCTTGTGCAATACTGGCGGCAGTTGCCTGATCTGCTCCGCCTTTGATCGCTTCTGCATAAGCAAATTTTGCAGTACCACCTGCGGAAGTGGCTGCAGCTGCAGCTGCGGCTTTTGCAGCAGCTTCACCCGAAGCCGTTGCAATGGCTTTATGCTGTGCATTATCAAATGCGGCTACTGCTGTCGTTGCCGCTGTTTTTCCAGCGGTGTATGCAGCAGCAGTAATGCTGTCAACAGTCGCACCGGGCTGAATTGCTGCGCTTGCTGCGGCTGCGGCTGCTGCATCTGCCACAGGACTAGCAACCGGAATCGCAATAGATACCGATGAATTTTCAGCAGCAGTTTTCAATGCCGCAACACTACTAGCGAAACCAGTAATTCCGGTATTCAGTGTGGAACTGTTTTTTATGGCGGGGGTTTCGGCAGCCCGATATACCGCATCGGCAAACTCATCAAACGAAGCAATCACTGCCTGATTTCCGCGAGTCAGCGCATTATTGAACGATTGAGAGGTCGTGCTGATATTTTCAATCGCTTTTGCTGTATCCAATGCACTGTCTGCAAATGCTTTGATAGGTCCGGTTTTGAGATATCCCGGCACATTTTCGCTCAGTCCGAAATCCCAACTGTTTTCACTGGTCGGAATCATACGCACCGTAGCACCGAAACTCATCAAAATATCTTTGTA
>CAZMDM010000228.1:0-1660 GCA_964564775.1 uncultured Desulfonema sp.
CGGTGTATTGCCGGGGGGGGAGGTGGAGTTGGGTCCCCGGATTGGCAATGGGGGGGGCGGGGGAGGGAAAGGAGGCGCCAAGTCCGTTCTGGGGCACCTCAGAAGGTGGGTAATGGGCGGAGGTAGGGGGGCATAAAAAAAGGGAAAAACGAAGTTATCCCCCAACACCGATTTGCCCAAAAGGGCCCGAGCCTCTATGGCAGGATTGGCCCTAGGCGCGCGTACCAGCAATTTTAAGGGAGTTGGACCCCGCTTTTTCGGAGAAGGGGGCAAGGCTGAAGCGGATCGGTGCTTGAACTGCGGATATTGCTGCGAATGTTATCAGTGCGTGGATGCGTGTCTGGCAAATGCGATCTGCCATAACATGCAGCCCAAAACCAAGACCATCAACGTCGGATCCATCATTCTTGCGCCCGGATTTTCGCCCTTTGATCCGAGTCCGTATTCGCCTTATAATTATCAGCATCCGAATGTGGTTACGAGTTTGGAATTTGAGCGATTGCTGTCGGCATCGGGTCCCTTCGAGGGGCATCTCGTCAGACCTTCGGATCACAAAGAACCCAAAAAAATCGC
Source organism: uncultured Desulfonema sp. (assembly GCA_964564775.1). Classification (GTDB taxonomy): domain Bacteria; phylum Desulfobacterota; class Desulfobacteria; order Desulfobacterales; family DYRC01; genus DYRC01. The sequence continues at coordinate 574 of CAZMDM010000228.1, forward strand.
ATGGCTGCAATGTGTCGGCTCACGCGATCAGAATCTGTGCAATCATGGCTACTGCTCTTCGGTCTGCTGCATGTATGCGGTGAAGCAGACTGTCATTGCCAAAGAACACAGTGCGGAACCGTTGGATACGACAGTGTTTTATATGGATATGCGGACACACGGCAAAGATTTTGACAAATATTATATGAGAGCCGAAGCTGAAAAAGGGGTTCGCTTTGTCCGCTCACGGATTCATACGATAGAGCCGATGCCGGATGTTTCTCTGCGGCTGCGCTATCTCATGGAATCCGGCGCACTGATGGAAGAAAACTTCGATATGGTGGTTCTTTCCGTAGGACTTTCGCCGGTAGATGAAGCAGTTGAGTTGGCAAAGCGTCTGGGCATTGACTTAAATGCTCACGGATTTGCCAAAACCACCGATCTGTCTCCGGTTGCCAGCAATCGCGAAGGCATTTATGTCTGCGGCGCATTTCAGGGACCCAAAGATATTCCTCAGTCAGTCGTGGAAGCATCGGCAGCAGCATCAGAAGCCAGCCGGAATCTTTTTGCTGCCAGAGGAACGCTGACCCGCACCAAAGAGCTTCCGCCGGAAAAAGATGTTTCCCAAGAACCGCCCAGAATCGGCGTGTTTGTGTGCAACTGCGGTATCAATATCGGCGGCGTTGCAGATGTTCCGGCAATCCGGGACTATGCCAGAACTCTTCCCAATGTCGTGCATGTCGAAGACAATCTGTTCACCTGTTCTCAGGACAATCAGGACAAGATGAAAAAGGTGATTGTCGAGCATGGCATCAACCGCGTGGTGGTGGCGTCCTGTTCTCCGCGCACCCATGAACCGCTGTTTCAGGAAACCATCCGGGAAGCAGGCTTGAACGCGTATCTGTTTGAAATGGCAAATATCCGGGATCAGGATACTTGGGTTCATATGAATGACCACAAAATGGCAACGGAAAAAGCCAAAGATTTGGTTCGCATGGCAGTTGCCAAAGCCGCACATCTTGAACCGCTGCATCAGGTGAATCTCAATATCCGCCAAGCCGTGCTGGTGGTCGGCGGCGGCGGGGCAGGAATGGAAGCCGCGCTGGGT
>CAZMDM010000229.1:0-5670 GCA_964564775.1 uncultured Desulfonema sp.
CTTTTTCACTATCCTGCCCGATAACTTCTTTATAATCCGAATTCGTAATTCTTATGCCTTTTAATAATTGTCCTATATTTTCAAGTCTTTCAATTGACGAATAGGTGAATCTTTTCTCAAAAGCAGCCTGCGAGTATCCGCCGGATTCGACTGTTCCGGAAAATGTGATTCTGTTTAACACAAAAAAACGAACTGCCCGTTCAAATTCTGAGAGATTTTGAATCCTTACATTGATAAATTCGCTGAACAACGCCTGTCCGTCAGTTCTCTCTTTCTTTATTCTTAATACTTCATCAGCAAGTTTCTCCGAATCAATCTGAGCATATGTCCAAAAACAGTACAGTTCAGAATTCAGATCATTGATCCAGATTTTCAAATCGGGTCGTTTTTGTTTGAGATGAATAAATAATGAACCTCCTCCGACAAACGGTTCCCGATATTCGGAAAAATCCATAGGCAGATACTGTTCTATCTGTGATAATGCCCGTGATTTACCTCCGGGATAACGAAGCGGACTTTTAATTTCTGTCATTGATCAGAACCTCCGATTTCAATCACGAGGTTCTGATTATATCTCGCTTCAAGCCTCAGTTTTTGCAAAATTTCTTTATTTTTACTTTTGATATGATGCGAATTGATATCTAAAAAATTTTGAAATTCTTCATCAGAGCATGGAAATTGAAGATTTCCTTCAACGCAGCAGCCGGTCAGCTTTAATTTTGTTGAAAAATCTACACGGTGCTGATTGATCTGGAGAGAATCTATATTGGCAAATAAAATAAGCTTGAATAAGCCGTCTTTAATATCGGAAACAGCCGGAATAAAATTTTTGGTAGAATTTTTGGACTCCTGAATAATATATTTTCCATTTTCATTATCAAACTCAATAAGCCCATAAGTTTTTGCCAAATTGATATCAAATCGGCTTACATGATAAGAGTTCAATTTATCTGTCAGACAGGCATGATATTGAACATCTTTGATAAAACCATTGAAAATCAAAATATCAGACATATTGAATTTTCACTATTCCCGGATATAAGTTCAGTTTTTCCAATACAGCGTCAATACGTTGTTTCGGACTTCGTATTTTTCCAAACGATTGAAAAACGTCATCCCCAACAGCGATTCCCGCATGTCCGCCTCATTGACAGAGGCTTCGATCCCCTGCAAGCGTAAATTTCCGATTTCAAAACCCGATATTCTGACAGAACTGCCCCGACCTTTTCCGTTTGCTGTTTCATAAAATCTGTCGAATACGAGTTTTTTCAGATCAAAGCCCAGCTTTTGTGCATCTCTCGGCGATAATACGATATGGCTTGCGCCTGTATCCGCCAAGAATCGGATAGGGATTCCGTTGACACTGGCACGGATATGAAAATGCCCGTCAGATGAAGCCGGGAAACTGGCTGTATTCAGATTTTTCTGAAAACCTCTTTCCGGGATCAATTCTGAAAGCACTTTGTCTCTGATATGCGATAAATCCGAGCGATAAGTGTAGCCTATCATACATATCAGAAATATTACGCCCCATATCATCAGATATTTCAGATTTTGCCATGTTTTTCCGAAAGCGATGGCGGAACTGATCACCAGAACCATCAGGATTCCATAAGTAATATTCAGAAAATCTTCTTCCGAATTGACAATATCGAATATCCGATTCATATAAAACATCATGCCGAGCAGAATAACTGTGATAAGCAGGAACAAAATAAGAGGAGTTCGGGATTCTTGCTTTTCTTCCGATGAGTTATCCGAATCATCATCAATCAACGGCTTTTTGCAATTACGACAAATGTTTGTGGCATCATTGCTCATATTCATCCAAACCCGTGCGGGCAGATGATTTTCTGTTCCGCAATGAAGACAGATCAATCGCTTATTCTTATTGGGCTTGTCCATTTATATTCGATTTATTTTGAGAACGGCAAGTTATGACATCAAGGCTATTCACTATCTTCTGTGAATAGCCCGATTTCATCGCTTAGTTATCCTGATTCTGCTGCGATTGCCGTCTTCGGAACGCATCCCGCTCTGCGGCAAGCTCGTCCAAAAGCTGCTTCAATGTCCATGATTCTGTTGTCGGCGTCAGTACCGCCCACAATTGTCCCGGCAGCCCGATATTCCGATAGGATTCCATAGCCTTATGCAGTTCGTTTTCCGTAAGCCCGGAAAGAACAACGGCACGGAGCATTTTCGAATTTTCTCCCTTGCCGAATTTGTTTTCCAGCGCAACAATTTCTGCCATTGTCTTTTCCAGACAATTTTCATCGGGAAATACCACCGGCACATCTTCAAGCCCGGCTCGCGCCATGACTGCCAAGATCAGCAGATGTTCTGTTGCCGGATAACCACAGACAATGATTTTGCGCTCTCCGTACATCCGCCGATCCGTTTTTTCCACTTTGTCAAAACTTCCGTCATCACTCATAAACAATCATTATCTCCGCTAAATTTTTTCAAGCGTGTATGCCCGCGTTCCCAGTCCCAGTTCTTCTGCATACTTCAACTGAATTTCCCAATCCACATTCGGATACATGCCCTTGAACTTATCTTCACCGGGTTTTACATTTTTCTCCAGACACGATCCCGGCAAAGCTGCTTCCTGATTGACCAAATCCGCAGATGCCTGATCTATGGCAACCGGATCAATGGATGCCACAATGCCGATATCTCTGACAATGGGCGCATCATTATGACCGTAACAATCACAAGCCGGTGAAATACTGGTGATAAAGTTGATGCAGAAACTTTTCTTCTCCTTGCCTTTCAACACGCCTGCCGTATATTCGACCATATTTTCCATAAACACCGGAATCGCCTGATTCCACTGGATTTCAATTGCGCTGTTGGGACAGATCAGAATACATTCGCCGCAGCCGATGCACTTGGTTTTGTCCATCTGAGCTTTTTCATCCACCACCGACAAAGCCTGTTGGGAACAATGTTCCACGCAGTCGCCGCAGCCAATACATCGTTTTTTGCTGATTTTGGGTGATACGGTAGAATGCTGTGCCAATTTGCCTTTTCGGGATGCACAGCCCATGCCCAGATTTTTGATCGCGCCGCCAAACCCCGACAGCTCGTGGCATTTGAAATGAGCCACTGAAATCAGCGAATCCGCCTCAACGATTTCTTTGCCGATATAGACATTCTTGAACCGCTTGCCCTTGATCTCGATCGCGCTTTCGGTTTTGCCCCGAAGACCGTCTGCAATCACCAGCGGCGCATCCACCACCGCATAATCGAATCCGTTGCGGATAGCGGTCTGAAGATGACTCGGCGCGTCGCTTCGGGTTCCCGAATACAGCGTATTCGCATCGGTCAGAAACGGATGTCCGCCCTTTGCCCTGATACATTCCACAATTTTTCTGAGAAATACCGGTCGGATATACGCGGTATTGCCCAATTCTCCGAAATGAAGTTTGACTGCTACCAAATCCCTTTTTTCAAATGTATCGGAAAACCCTGCTTTTTCCAACAATCTTCCAAGCTTGCCGAACAGATTTTCTTTTGGGCTGGTTCTTAAATCCATAAAATAGACCGTGCTTGTCATGCTGCCTCCCGTAGAAAGTGTTAGGTGTTAGATTAATAATCTGATTTTATTTATTTTATTCATAATCCTGAACACCTGACACGTAATATCGAATCTGAAAAATAACCGAGCGATAAATCGTTCGGCTGAAATTTATTTCGGGAAAAATTACAATCCCATTACTGCTGTCATTTTCTTCACAGATCTCTGCCCTGCCAAATTCGCCAGATTCCGAATAAAATCATACATCATTTCTGCCTGAGCATTCATCTGCTGGGCAGTTGCAGCAAGTTCCTCACTGTTTGCGGCATTCTGTTGAAGCAGTACATCCGTATCACTGACAGTTTTGCTCATCTGATCAATATCATGAGCCTGTCCTGCAAACGCGGATAAAATGTCTTTCATCAGGGCGACAACTTCCCGGCTACTGCCTTCCATTCTGGCAAAAGTGTCCTTGGTTCCGGCAACCATCATAGCACCGTCCGCAATTTTCTTTACCGTGCTTTCGATAATTTTATCCGTATCTTTGGCAGCAGCAGCAGCCCGCATGGCAAGGGTTCTGACCTCTCCGGCAACTACGGAAAATCCGGCTCCGCTGTCTCCGGCACGAGCGGCTTCGATTGCCGCATTCAATGACAGCAGAGATGTTTGAAATGCAATTTCATCAATGGTTTTTACGATTCGTCTGATTTTTTCGCTTTCCTGAGCAATATCTTCGATAAACGAAATCTGACGCTGAACCGAGGATATTGCTGCTCCGATATCTTTTTGGGAATCAGAAACAACCTGATCTGCACGATGAACTTTTTCGGAATTGCTGCGGATTACCGAAGCGGTTTCCTCCAGTGCCGCAGCAGTTTCCTCCATAGATGCGGAAAGCTTTGATGTTCCATCCGACAAATTCTGCGCGGCATCGGAAACCTGTCCTGCTGCAGAGCGCATCTGAGAGGCGGATAAATGTAACCCCTCAATAGACTGATTCAGAGGCTTTATGGCAAAGATTCCGATAAAAATATACAGTACGGACACCATGCTCATCACGATAATAATACTTTGGCTGATAATCCTGAACAGGATTTTTTGCAAAAAGTGAATTACAGATTGGGGAGTCAGATATACTTCGAGAACCCCTATCTTCTTTTCTTCTTGGATGATATTTGCAAAAAATTTCATCAGATTGCCGGAAATTTCTTTTTCGGATGCTGCAATATTGCCTTCAGAGTCTTTATATCGGCATAAAGTTATCTTTTTGCCGGAAGGTTCTCTGATCAGAACTCCGTGGATTTCCTTTCTGCTCATCTCGGTTTTCACCGTATTCTCAATCATTGCGTCATCCATATTCCAAAGCGGCTGGGCAAGATTGTTGGCTAATCGCTTTGTTACCCGTTCTCCGGTGGCATTCAGTTCTTCATACAACCTGTTCTTTGACATTGTATAGTCGTAAATTCCGAAACCTGTCATAATCACAGTAATAATCAGAACCAGAATCATGCTGACTTTCCGAGTCAGAGACATATTCACTCCGTTTTCTTTTCCTTACAAAGCTGCAAGGTGTTTTTCAGCAGCAGAATATAATTTTCAAACCCGGATAAATACTGTTCATAGCGCTGAAGCAGTTGAGTTTCCACTGGAACGATATACTCATTACGGAAATTTTCCATATATTGACGAAACTCTTTTTCATATTCGGAACCGGGAGTTTTGTCGCTGTATTTTTTTTCGATCCCGATTCTCGCCTGCTCGATGCCGAGACGTTTTTTATCCAGATTGCTTCTCATTTCCGAAATAGCGGCACGCTGAGTTTCCAGTTTTTCCGCAGACTGCCGGATCCCCAGACGATCTTCCCACCCATCGGATTTTGCACCGCACTCGATAATCTGATGCCGCAGATCATTTGCCTGAGCATTCAGCGTGCTGATCTGCTCTTCATAATATTTGCGTTGTTTTTCCAGTTTTTTCCGATCTCTTTCAAGCGCCTTATAATCACTTTGCAGAGTTTCGGCATAAAGACTGCCCAAGAACCCGAATAATATAAAAACAATCATCCCTGAACACAGAATCCGTTTCATAATATCTCCTCTTTATCGATCCCTACAGGATTCTGCCTTGTCCTGCGGGACATATCACAAATC
>CAZMDM010000230.1:0-5904 GCA_964564775.1 uncultured Desulfonema sp.
GGCGCGGGCTGTTTCGCGCTCCGCTGCAACTGATGGTTAGGATATTTTCATAATTTTTTTAACCGGCAGTCTGGATGAGATAACTGTTCTGTTCAGCTTCTCTTTTTCTTTCAGATATGCTACCAGACCGGAAACGCTGAAGTTATGTTTCTCCGCAATTCCGTACTTTGTCTTCCTGATTTCTTCGATTATCTCATCTCCGGTCGTATCTGTGCAGAATCTGTTCATAACTTTATTCTCCTATCAGTTCTTCAGGTGTTGCGATTACGGGAAAAGCATAACCCTCACTTCCGACTGTCTCACGAAGCTGCTTTATGATATGGGCATTGGCTATATGTTTGAAATTCCATGTGAGCAGAAAATCGGTTTCATACACACAGGCAACCGCTATATGGGTTGCGTCATCGGCGGCTTTGTCCGGTATCACCTTTCTGGAAAGAATTTTCTCCGCTAAGGAAACAACATCATCATTGAGGCTGAGTACTGGAAATTCTTTAAGAAGGTTCATCCTTTTTTCAGAATAATCCTTATCACCGTGCGAACATTCCTCAAAAACAAGCTGGGAGATATACACATCATATTTTTCCCGATGATTTTCCCACCAGATCCGTGTTATTTCCTGACGTGCAAGTGAGATAATATCTCTGCCGGGTCGGGCGGAATAATAACTCGGTATCGTAGATTCCATATAAATACTCAGTTTCATTTCATTTTTCCCCGCATTCAGCAGGCATTTTTCATCACCTGCCGATACACCATTTCAATTCTTTTGTGAAATCCGAGTAAGAAGGAAGCCCTTTTCCGTCAATACTTTGCTTGCAGGCAACGGCACAGGTTTTCCCCAAAAGTTCACCTATCGCCGGTTCGGAAAAATTTTTCTGCGCCATTTCCCATATAGCTGCTCCCATTCTTATACACTCCCCCAAATTTCCTTTCTGTATTCCTCCCGCATAACATTGCCTGTGTACCTCATATAAAAATTGGCATACAGGTTCCCGTTGCTTTATAATTTGTGCTATCCTTCTGTTTTCATCCTCTTGCTCTTTACTTTCAATTTTTTGACGCAATTCTCTTATTTCCCGTGTCTGGTCTTTAATCAACTCCTCATTTTGACAACCGCAAATCAGGATGAGTGATATAACCATTACAGTCTCAACAATTGAAATACGTTTAAACATTTCTCATTCCTTCCTAACATCATGTTCAGGTGCGCCGTAAGGCGTCAACTGCAACTGAGGGTTAGGACTTCGGTAACGGTTGTGATGTACAAAGCTGTTCATAGAACATACCATATTTTCGTGAAAAAGTCAACGGTAAATATCTGTGATAATTGCACAATTCACAGTAAAACCGTTCAGTGTATCACAGTTTGTCCGCCGTGTGAAGCGCAACGGTGTGAACCGGGTCTGAGTTGTTGAAGTGTCTCAGTCTGAGTTCTGAGATTTCCTAACATCATGTTCACCTGCTCTGTCAGGTGCAACAAATGGTTAGGAGTTTCACTTCATTTATAATTGTGATAGCAACTTATCGTAATCCGCATGACTTCCTATCCAGAACCACATTATCACATTACCTTCCATCAGTCCGAGAACCCGCCAACCTCTTCCGATACGCACCGAATATATCGGCTCTCTGTTGTTAACCCGTTTGAACTGAAGGCTCGGATAATACATATCTTTTTTCCAAAGCTGATAAGCTCTTCTCGCCTGCCTTTTTACCGAATCGGGCAATTTTTCAAAGCAGTCAGTGAAATCATCCGTTATATACGAGTTCATAACTCGCCGAATCCCATTTTTCTGATTCTGCCTTCGCTGATGTCTCTGCGGACTTTATCCGCCAGCTTCGAAAGCTTATCCTGAGACTTGGCAAAAGCCGTATCCCACTTCTTTTCATCAAGAAGTTCGTCCAGTATTATGGTTGCAATTATATCCTGCTCGCTGACAGACAGTTCGGATATTTCCCTGATTGCCTTTTCAAGAAGCTGGGTCATTTTTAATCTCCTGTTGTAATCACTTGATTTATTTGTTTCGGTTAACCTCTGTCACTCATATAACACCTCTTACAACAGTGCCAGTCATACCCCGAATTTTTTCTATAAAATGTTGTTCCACACCAAGAACACTTGCGATTCTCATAATCAGCCTTCGCATTGTATATCTCTCGTTCCTTTTCTCGCTGATATGAGCCAAGATCATCCCAATTAAAATAATTACCCGTAAGAATCCAGTTGATTAAAGAAAAAGGTGTTGTAACTAATGCCGGCATCGGACAAAAAATTGTCCAGTTATAATACAAAGAAAATGTCTGAATAATATAAATGTTCACCAGCATAATCGGCGACAAAATTATTCTTATCGGTATTACGAACAAGTCTAAAAAACCTGAGTCTGATTTCAGAAACGAACCCATTGAAAACCCTCCTAACACAAAGTTAAGCGGCGGCAGCTTCATCGCCGTCCGCTGCAACGACTGGTTAGGATTTCGGATTAAAGGTTTCATTTGAGATTTACTATTTGATTCTGTTTCAAAACTCATTTTCCAGTTAAATAATTGTAATACAAGGGGTCAAATATCTTAAGTTCATTCAAATCTTTTGGATTGCTTGATTCCCACTCTCCTTTATGAACTCTGCCATTTGGATAAATATACATTCCATAACCGTTAGGTGCGCCTCTGTGGTTAATTTTACCGATATAAAATCCACCATCCGGCCAAAAACATACACCCTCACCGTTTGGAAGATGACCTTCATCATAAAAGACACGCTCAAACCTATATCCCCTCTTTGGTAGCTCAACAACACCGGCTCCATGTAAATAGCCAGATGCCAATACTCTGAAACTTACATTAAAAACAAATCCATACTTAGGATTAGGAGGAAGATATGCTAAATGATTTTCTGAATAAGGTGGTATAAAGTCAAAGCCACCTGTATACACAATATCACAGTCAAAATCCAGACTTACAGAATATTGGGCATAGTTCTTAAGATAATCATAAGTTACATCTATGCCCTTTTCTATAAGAAACTTAGCTGCTTCTTCTAATAACTTATATAAAGTATCATTAGTAATACCTGTATGCTCCATCAACTCCTGTGCTGCATATGAGCTTACAATACTTTTGATTTTAGAAAAAATTGGATTAGCCATTAACTTCTCCTTTTATCCTAACAACATGTTCAGGTGCGCCGTAAGGCGTCAACTGCAACTGATGGTTAGGATTTATTACCAGCATGAATTATTACAAAATATCTGATTCGCTTCATACATGGTACTGAAATACTGCCAGTCCTGACCATAAAAACTGTAATAAAGCCCGTCTCTGTAAACTCCCAGATATGAACGATGTTGGTTATTGTAAGAACGCCAATACAGAGCATCCTGTCCTGTGCCATTGACATTTGTTGCACTTGCGGATGAAAAATATGGCGGATACAGTTGTTCTATTCTTTCAAAGAGAGATGTCGCTCTTTTTTCAGGCAAGACCTTTGTAGTACCAGTTTCAGCAATCAGTTTATTGTCTGACACAACAACTTTGACATTTTTACAGGTCTCATTAAGTAACTGACTGCTGAATTTAGCTGTATAATCGCCGTTATTCGCTGTAGGCTCACTGAAAGTAACTTTAGCATAGGGAACTTCTTCACATGAATTTACCGGCATAAAGTACTCGGAAAACAGGCAGAAGCTTTTTATCAAAGAAGATGAAGGTGCTTTTAACTTACCAAGATAATCTTCTGTTCCTGTATTCATGTCTTTGATAAAGAAAGCCCACCATGAATCATTAACATACCAGATTCTCAGTTTGTATTTATGTCCCTGTTGCACATCGTATTGCATACGACAGCTGTAACCTTCTCCTTCACCTGTGAATTTCACACATGATGCTTTTGCTCCTGCCTCGCAGCCTGTGGCATTCCATAAAGAGAAAATTGCAGTGTTAGTACTCTGTAATCCGTAGTATGCCAGATTACCATCTGTAAACCAGACTGTTTTTGACCAGTAATAGTAACCTGACGGATTGGGCATGCTGTCAATTGTAAGAAAAATATCAGAGTTATAATATCCGGAAGATAACGATGCGTTATAGTCATAGTAAGCATCAACAAAATGGTATGGTACAAAACCCGAAAAACATCTGTCAGGAATCATAAAAAAAAGAATGATAACAAATACCGAAACAATTTTTCTCATATTGCACCTCGCCTCAGAAATTGATAAAATATCCTAACACAAAGTTAAGGTGCGCCGTAGGCGTCAACTGCAACTGATGGTTAGGAATCATACTGCTATTTCAAATAAAATCTTATCATAGCCCACAAACGGCATAAATTCCTGCTCCGGCTCATCATCTTTTTTAATATCAACAAGTCCGACCTGCTCAAGGAATTTTATATCTGCCGAAACATCACGCTCCGCTATTTCCGACAATCGGCGCACAGATGACGGTTTTTCTGTTTTAATCGCATGTAAAAGAGTGAGTCGTTTCGGAGTTATCGCTTTCCTGAAAGCCTCAACACCCGTAAAATACACACCTTTTTCTTTTTTAACAGGCTTTCCGTTCTCAATATCCTTAGCGATTCTGACAAACTCGTTCAGTGCGGTTTTAAGGTCTTTTATCCCGACTCTGACTTTTCTGATTTTCATAATTCTCCCCTTTTATATGCTTCCACATCTCTGTAAAAATCTTCTGCCAGTTTCTCAAGACTTTCAAAGAGATATGATTCTTCCCTGTATTTATGATGTCTGTGGTCGCCCTTTCCTTCTGCATTGTCATAGCCGATTATCCGTCTGCCGCTGACGATATAAACCAGAGAATATTTAAAACCGTGAGGTTTATCTGCGGATTTCGGAACCGACCACAGTCTGATTTCCGTTGTGTTGCCCAGTTCATCCGTGATTTTATCATGTCTGATCAGTTTCGCTTTCATTGTCGGAATATTATATCGGCAATCGGAAGCTGTCAAGCCTTTGTCATCCTACTTCAGAATCGGCTCCGGCATAAGTAACTTCATGTCGAAGATGGTTTTTTCTTTATTATCTGAAAGGCATCTCCGATGATTTTTTTTCTGTCAGGTGGAACAGACGGGTCTGTAAGGGCTTTTTCAAATGAATTCCTCAGATTGGAAAGTTTATCTTCACTTATATGGGAGATTACCTGTTCCGAATCTGTAAAAACCAGAATCGCAGCCTGCTGTATCGGAATATCACTATTTGAAACAAAATTCGCTATGAATTCATACTTTTTTGATTTATCAGTCGTTGTGGATGAAGAATAAGCGTCAATCCAATTATAATAATCCGAAATAACATCATAAGAAACTACCTTCTGATTGTCAGAAATAGTTTTAGGTTCCTGTTTTTTCATATATTCATCTATTTGGGGGACAACACTATCATTCAAATCTTCAGCCGTATTATTCTTTAATACAGAATATAACATTTCATTAAACGGCTTACGCTTTTCAGCAGACATTTTGTCAAATGTGTTAAGAAGATTGGGTAACATCTCTGATTGCGTTTCTTTTGTCGAGAAAGTTGCCTCTATGGTGAGAGAGGCTATCTGATTGGGAGTAAGCTTATTCTTATTATCTTCATTATCGGCTTCATTATTATTCATATAATCTGAAAACAGTTTGTTTACCAGTGCTATCGAATCTTCGGTAGAAGCTATAGCAGGGTATAACATAAGTGCTTCCTTGAAAATTTCAGGCTCGCTATTATTTGATATTTGTGATGCCAGAAAATCATGAACAGCTTCACTTCGTTTTGCTATAAAATCAAGCTGTTCTTCTGTCTGCTTATCGGGATTTGCTATAAATAAGGATGAACGCAATATATTCATAAGACGAATCTTTACATTTGTATCTTTATCTGTATTAAATATTCCTATCATATCATC
>CAZMDM010000231.1:0-4940 GCA_964564775.1 uncultured Desulfonema sp.
GAGCTGATCAGAACATGGTTCGCTGAGAAAACCCGCCACAGCGAGCTTGAGGAGATGCTCAGAGCCTTGGAAAACGGGGATATGAAATTGTTCGGGCGGATGCTGAAAAAGATCGTCATGCAGATCATGAGTTACCATGATTTCGGCAGCGAGCCGGAAAAAGTCTATCACGCGATGGTTCTGGGAATGCTTGTGTGGATGTCGGGAAAATACGAAATACGATCCAATCGTGAATCGGGCTACGGAAGATACGATCTGATGCTGAAACCTCATGATGCGGAAAAACACGGGATTATCATCGAATTCAAAAAGGTTGATGAAGAGGATAATGAAACGCCCGAACAGACGCTTGACCGGGCGTTAGCTCAGATTGAGGAAAGAAAATATGCTGCGGAGTTGGAAGCTGCCGGGATTCGGAAGATATTGAAGATTGCCGTTGCATTTCAGGGCAAAGAACTTTGGATACGGCATGTTGTCTGAACCGGGATTCGCAGGATTTAAAGATTACCGGGATTAAAAATCATGGTAATCTCATAATCCTGAAAATCATGGTTCGGACAAATGAAATCCGATTCCGGCAGCATTAAAACAGACAGATTCCGAACGGGGATTGAAAAAAAGCGTAAAATGAAGGTATGTTGCAGTATCAAAAATCAGGAAAACACGAAACAAAAAAAGAGGATGCTATGAAAATCAGACAACTTTGCTCTCAGGCAATTGTTTTCATCATCGTTTTGGGCGTTATTATCGGAAATCCTGTCTGCGCGGAGGCGGCGGGTGGGGATGTGGTGTGGGAAACTTTAGTAAATGGTTCACCAGCAAGTTCTCCGACAATAGAAAGCTCTCCGACAATTTTCAACCAGAGAATATATTTTGGCGTTAAGAACGCTAATTTGTATTGTATAGATGCCAGAAATGGAAAGAAAATATGACAAACCAATAATGTATATGGTGGTTATTCTTCTCTGATAATAAAAGATGGAATAATTTTTTTGGGGGGTAACGGAGGTCTGTTCTCTCTTGACGCTGAAACCGGAAAAGAATTATGGAGATATAATGGAAATTCTTTTTCTACCCCAGCGATAAGCGGTCAAAGAATATATGCTGGTAACTCAGATGGAAAACTCTATTGCCTGAACGCTCTGACAGGTAAATTGATATGGACGTATCAAACAGGTTATGCAGCCAAATCTTCTCCAACAATAAACAAAAATAGAGTTTATTTCGGAAGTATGGATAAGAAGTTTTATTGCCTTGATACTCAGACAGGTGAGAAAATATGGGAATATCAAACAAATGATTATATAGTAACCTCTCCCGCAATAAGTAATGAAAAAATTTATTTTAATAGTAAAAGCTATCTATACTGTTTGAATACATTAACAGGAGCAGAAATATGGAATAAATATTACAGCTCTACAAAATCACCTATTATAAGCAATGATAGAGTCTATTGGGGAAATATATGTTTTAATGCTCAAAATGGTGAACAAATTTGGGCGTATAGTTCATCATACGTTACCTCTGTAGCCATTAATAATGATAGAATTTTTATCGGAACAGGAAATGGATGGCTATATTGTTTAAATGCTCAAACAGGAGAAAAATTTTGGCAAATTCAGAAATATAATGGGTATACTTATCCGATTCTAAGTGAAGGTAAAGTTTTTTTGGGAGCAAATTATTCTAATAGTGCAAATGGAACGTTAAATGGATATGTTATCTGTCTTGATGCGGGCGATCCGAATGTCGGCGGCTGGACGATGCCCCGACATGATGCACAAAATACCGGCGATGCTTCAAATAATAAAACCGAATTGTTATACAGATATGTTCAGGCAAAACCGATAACCGAATTCAGCCAATACGACCTCCAACTCATGGAAGTCTATAATGACAACACCTTTCCGTCATCCGCGCTGGTACAGTTCAACGTATCCGATCCTTCAGTTGCGTCTCTCAACGGAAACCGGCTTACTTTTCTGAGAAATGGCAGAGTAACTGTTTCTTTGAATTACAACGGCACACATTTTGAGAAAACACTGTTCGGAGTCGTATCGCCTGACAACTGGGAAGGCTGGGACAACAACACCAAAGCCAATGCGGATTTTCTTTTTCAAGACAAGTATTGGAAAGGAGACATGATAGCATCAAGCGGCACAGACACGGATTATTACCAATTTACGCTGAATCAGGATTCTATAGTTCAGATTGACTATCTTTGTGAAGGCGAGATTGCCAATACCAAAATCCAGCTTTATGATGCTGCCGATGTTCTCAAAATTGATACTGCCTCTTACAGCGGACAGGAAAAGGTGATTACTGCCGCACTTTCTGCCGGAACGTATTATATCAAACTGACGCCTGACAACGGAGCTGCCGGTGTAGATCAGAACAGTTCGTATTATATCGGCTATACGGTCATTTCCAATCCTGTTTCTTACACTTATCCTCTTGCTTTGGGCGAAACCAAAACAGCGACTATTTATTCACAGGCAGATACTGCGGTTTTCCGATTTCAGCTTGCAGCACCCCAGAATATTGACATTCTGCTGTCTTCTCTCAGACCCGGGGGCAATTTTCAGGCAGACCTGACAGACAGCAATGATGTACTGATCAAACGCCTTGTAACAGGCACGACAAATGACTACGGACTGTTTTCGGTCAAGCTGAATCATGGAACTTACAAAGTCAGAGTTACGGATGCTCAGAATGTTGATACGGGGCATCATCCGTTTTCCATTTCTCTCAAAACCGGAACCGGCGAATACGAAACAGAGTCAAATGATACTTATCAGACCGCCACGCCCTTAAGTCAGGATATCCCGGCAAAAGGAATGCTGTATGATTCCGCAGACAAAGATTTTTTTGCGTTTTCTTCGGATATGCCGCAGTTTGTCAGAATCAATTTTCAGCCGCAATCTGCGGATACCAAATATAATCTGATCTTATACAAAGTCAGCGATCAGAATGTGGTTGATGCAACGGTATGCGAAAAAGGCGCGACTGCTTTTATTGAGACCGGACTGACTGCCGGAAATTATTTTCTCAAAGTCGAACCTGTGGGAACTCCGGGCTATCTTCCGCCGTATCTGCTAACGCTTTCCGCATCTCAGAATACAAAGCTTGAAATCGAGACGAACAATACCGCTATGTTCGCCAATACATTTGACAGCACTCATCCGAGACAGGGACGCATTCATTCGGCAACTGACACGGATTATTATGCGTTCAGCCTTTCGGAAGAAACTGTTGTGAGCATTTCGTTTGTTTCGGACAGCGCCACAGCGGACTATACGATCATCCTAACTTATGAAGACGGAATGCCTCTGTATCAGAAAGAGTCAGTTGACGGAGCCGATGTTATGCTGGAAAGGCGTCTTGTTCCGGGCAGATATTTTGTCAAAGTTCAGCCCAAATCCGGCGGGAATGTTGATCCGAACAATTTTTATCATCTTTCGACCACCAACACATCGCTTGCAGGCTTGAAATCTCTGGTCAGTATAACCGTGTCAGCCCCGATATACAGTGTGGCTATCGGCGGCACTCTTCAGATGACAGCCACGGGAAATTATTCGGATGCAACCCGTGTGCCGATTTCCAGTCCGGTATGGTCTTTATCGGACAATTCGGTCGCCATGATAAGCCAGAACGGAGTTGTTACCGGAATATCGGACGGATATGCGGATATTTATGCAAGCTTCGGCGGCAAAGTCGGACAGATCGGCGTCAAAGTCGGAACCGGACAGAAACCGCCTGCCCAGTCTTACGGCAATCTGATCGTGCTTGCCGGAGGCGGAAATAATGATGCTGATCCGATGAAAAATTCTATCCAGTATCTGTCTGATCTGGTGTATCTCAGATTTGCCAACAGAAATTTCGCAGATAAAGACATCTATTACTTCAATGCTGTCAGAAGTCCGCATGATCTGGACGGAGATGGTTTTGACGACAATATCGTGGATGATTCTTCCCCGACCATTGCGAAGTTGGGGATAGCGATTACCAGTTGGGCGAAAGCTCAGAACACGGACGGTCCTCTGTATCTGTATCTGGCAGATCACGGGGGAACGGATTCGTTCAGGATTTCCGCAACAGAAGTTCTGACAGCATCGCAACTGAAGGGATTCATTGATACTTTTCAGACTGCCACCGGGCGCAGAGTAGTCATCATCATCGAAGCCTGCAAATCGGGAACCTTCACGGATAATCTTGTTGTTTCGGGTCAGAACCGCATTGTGATCACCAGCACCGGAGATCAGAACGGCTATATGCAGGCGGACGGCAGAATTTCGTTCACGCAGTTTTTCACGGACAGACTGCTCAGGGGAGATTCGGTGTATCAGGGATGGACAAATGCCAAGAAAAGTCTGACCGATATGGGAATTCCTTACAGCAATATGCAGCCCAAGCTGGTTGAAGGAATAACCTCGGCAGCTTCTCAGACCATTATCGGAGGAATATTCATTATCACCCCGGATGCTCCGACATTCAGTCTGAGGTCATCCGATACTTCGGTGCCGATCAATACCTCTGTTACGCTGTTTGCCGATGTAACAGACATCAATGGCATCGAATCCGTGTGGGCGGTGGTTACGCCGCCGGATTATGTTCCGCCTGTTGTGTCGCCGGATTTACAGACTCCCGAAACAGGATTGCCGATAGTCCCCCTTACTGACAGCAACAGAGACGGGCGTTATGAGGCAAATTATAACAATTTAAAAGTCGCAGGCTCATACCGCTTCACCTTCTGGGCAAAAAGCAAAAGCGGATATTTAAGTTATTCGCCGGTAACAACCATCACCGTAACCGGCGCGGGTGTCGGAAAAATGGGAGACATCAACGGAGACGGAGCGGTTGATCTGAAAGATGCGATTATCGCTCTGAAAGTACTTGCAGGAATCAGTACCAATGAGGTTCGTCCGGGCTATGCGGCTTCG
>CAZMDM010000232.1:0-2553 GCA_964564775.1 uncultured Desulfonema sp.
ACTTCAGGTCAATCAGTGGGCACATATTGTAGCGGAATCTCAGACCTTGTATGAAAAATGCAGGCAGGCATCCGAGCGCATCGGCGCTGAAGTCGGCACGCTGACCCAGAGCCTTTCGATGCTGGGCGGCAGTTCACGGGAAAAACCCATCAGTGAACTTACTTCCGCGTTGTGGTGTCTGCACAGTCTTCTGGGACAGGGACGGGATCTGCTCGATAAAATCAGAGAAGCTACGGATCATGCCACAGAAACGACTGATAGACTCTCGGATTATCTCAGACAGGTTCGGGATTTCAGCTTCGAAATCCGGCTGATCGCTCTCAACTCGGTTATCAAAGCGTCTCATATCGGAAAAGAAGGATCAACCCTCGAAGTTTTGGCTCAGGAAATGAAAAAAATATCCGATAACACCAATATTTTTGCTGAAGATGTCAGAAAAATTCTTGAAAACATTACCTCACTGACGCAGGAACTCAGACAGCGATCCTATCAGAACTCCAAAGACAGCGGCAAAGCAAGAAAATCCCTTACAAACGGGATTACAAATATTTCAGAAATTTATCAAAAGTTTATATCGAAATCTGCTGAAATATTTCAGAACGCCAACGATTTGAAAGAATTTGCAGAAAAAACCGGAACCGACACGCTTTTGTTTTTTCCCGAGCTTTCGCAACAGTTGCAGCATCAGTTTGAAACATTGAAAGATATTTCACAGCAGTTGAGCCGATGGGCAAAGACAGATATCAGAGAATTAGCAGGCGAACTAGATAAGCTGGGAACACGCTACACCATGAAAAAAGAAAGAGATATTCATGTCCAAACCATCGGATCGGATGAAGCGAAACATCACGGTTCGGAAGGTGATATAGAGTTTTTTTAGCTTACTCGACTTGAATAAATCGCTTATGATCGCTGTTCACTCCCACCAGAGATGTTCCAGAGCAATTTCGATTTCCTGAAACGGTTCCGCACGGACAATGTCATTTTCACTGTGAGCGGACAATAATAGCCATCTTTCTGATTCCAATCGGAAAACTTCAAGAGTTTTTGCAATCGGATCAACCAGCCAAACATGAGAGACTCCGAATCGGGCATAAATCCGCATTTTTTTGATTCTGTCAATACGGAACGTAGCGGGAGACAGAACTTCGCATATCCAGTCCGGCGGAACTGTCGTGTAGTTTTCTGTCGGCGGCTTCGGAAGTCTTTCTTTTTTCCATCCCGCCAGATCAGGAACAAGAATATCCCCGCCCAGAAAGATTTCCGGCTCAAACAGAATGATCCATCCGCCGGGACCTCCTTTCCCTCTTTGGAAAGGGATTCGGATTTCATCGCTGATGCCTCCGACAACATTGCTGTGCCGGAAAGACGGTCTGGGCATGGTATAAAGTTCGCCGTCAATAATCTCGCCGATCATGTTCTCCGGGATGGAATACAAATCTTCATAAGAAGCTTTTTTCAATACGGTGGCTAACACTTTTTTACTCCTTGTTCAGATTCGGAAATGTTATTGTAAATGAAGTTCCGCTCGCAGCACCCATATCAATATGTCCATCAAGCTGTTTTGTCAAAATATTCACCAGACGCAGCCCCATGGTTTTGGCGTTGCGCCAGTCGAAATTTTCGGGTATTCCCACGCCGTTATCGCTCACCCTCAGGATGAACCTATCCGATTCCGACTCAAATCCACATCGGATTTCGCATTCCCGGGTGCGGATACGATCTTTCGGAAATGCGTGTTTCAGCGCATTGGTCAGCAGTTCGATGTATATCAGCCCGCAGGGAATCGCGGTTTCGATATCGAGATAAATTTCGGAAAAATCCGTCCGAATGCGGATGTTCCGCGAATCGTAAAGACTGACCATATCATTGCTCAGATTTTCAAGATAGTTTCTGAAATTGATATCCGACAAGTTATCCGAATGATACAAATCTTCGTGAACCCGGGCAATTACCCATATCCGCTCCCGGATTTCATTGAAAAAACGGATCACGGATTTATCCGGCACACACGCGGACTGCATTTCGATCAGAGAAATAATCACTTCCAAATTGTTTTTGACCCGATGGTGAATCTCTCTCAGCAGCACTTCTTTTTCCTGCAGAGACGCTTTCAATCGCTCTTCTGCCTGCTTGCGATCCGTGATATCCCGTAAAGATGCCAGAAACATCGGTTCGCCTTCCCACTCGATTTCAACCACTCGCATTTCCACAGTGATCGGAGCTTCTCCGGGACAAAGGATATCCACATCGGCATGTTCATTGGCAACAACCGGGAATCCGAATATTTTACCGATCAATCCGTTTTCGGAACATTTGAACATCCGGGCTGCTGCCGGATTGTGAAAGCGCACGACACCCTCGCGATCCACAATAATCATTCCGTCCGCGTTTTTTGCAACCACATTGTGAAAACGGGCTTCTGCCGCTCTGAGTTTCTGCCGCAGAATATCGCATTCTTTGCAATGATCGTTCATGCCGACTCACTCCGTTTCATTTTGAAAACGGGCGTATGCCGCTCTGCGCTTCTGCCGCTGGCTATGGCCTTGTTTG
>CAZMDM010000233.1:0-2519 GCA_964564775.1 uncultured Desulfonema sp.
CACCTACAGATGAGGCAACGCTGATCCGGGCTGATATCGAAGATGTCAGAGATCATTTTCCAGTAAAAATCCTTTCGGGAACCTACATTTACGAAGAACATCGGATCCGGGACAGCGCGCTGCCGACCGGTCAGCGGGTACTGACCTACGCCAATATCCTAAAATACGATCTGATACCGCTTCCGCAATTAATTATGACGATGCTGAAAATCGGCAGCAGTGCGATGGGTTGTCCGGTGGAAATCGAATTTGCGGTCAATCTCTATCCCGACAGCCGCAACAGTGAATTTGCCCTGCTTCAGATTCGCCCGATGGCACTGAGTCCTCAGAATATGGATATTGAGATCAGCGAAGAAGAAATCCGTCACGCGTGGTGTTTTTCGGATTCCGCGTTAGGAAACGGACGATTTGATGGTATTGCGGATATCGTGTTTGTCAAGCCGGACAATTTCGATCCGTCCAAAACAGTTGATATTGCGGATCAGATCAGCGCGATCAACCGCAAACTTGTCGAAGAAAAACGCCGATACGTTCTGATCGGTCCCGGACGATGGGGGTCTGCGGATCGGTGGCTGGGGATTCCGGTGAATTGGAGCGATATTTCCGGCGTGGGCGCAATCGTGGAAACCGAGAGCGATAATCTGAAAGCAGACCCATCTCAGGGATCGCATTTTTTCAATAATATCACATCGCTGTCAGTCAGTTATCTGACAGTTCGGGGCAAAGGAAGATCATTTATCAATTGGGAATATCTCCTGTCATTACCGGTCTGCAAGGAAAGCGAATACATCCGCCATCTGCGGACAGACAAACCGATGCTTCTCAAATCGGATGGGAAACGGTCAAGGGCGGTGATGCTTGCTTATTGATATTTTTTGAAATTATGCTATCTTGAAAACTGTCCGAACCATTGTCATCCCACAAAGCCTTTACATGGATCATTATCCGATTCATCTCTCAAACTTCACTGTTTTATTCTTCCTGAACTGCACCGCAACCGGCTCATATTCCTGCAAAATTGTCTTCAAGCCCGCAGTCAGAAATTTTCCGGTCAGGGTTGCACCACTGATGCCGTCCACATAGTGGCTCTGCTTTTCCTGAGCCAAATCTTTGACCGCGCCTTTGGCAACTGCCACAGATACCAGATCGCCAGCATGATCCGTAATTTTTTTGCCCTCGAAATTCTTCTGAAACCAGCGTTTTTCGATTTCTCCGCCGAGTCCGGGCGTTTCCGAATGCTGATACACCGTAAAGCCTGCAACCGTCGCGCCGTCACTTTTCAGCGACAAATACCCGTAAATCATTCCCCAAAGCCCCTGAGTTTCAATCGGAATAATGTAAGACTGCACCTCATCGCCCCTGACATACAGATACAACGGCAATTCTTTCGGAGCATGTTCATCGCGTTTCAAAATTTTGCCATCGGCATCCACGCGGATATTTCGGATATTTTCGGAATACAGTTTCTCAATGGTTTCGGCAGAATATTTCTGATCTTCCGCAACCAGTCCCACAGATTTCAGAATATTCTTCTGCCGATCAAGGGCAATGTTTTTATCCTGACGCTCTTTCAATCCGGTTGCCGCAGTCGTGAGCAGCACGCTGCATACCAGACACAATATGCCTGCAAACATAAATGATTTCAAGTTTTTAGACATTGGGAATCCTCTTTTTCAATCTAAAGCTGACTTCGATATGATCCAACAGGGGCGCGAATACATTCATAAACAGAATCGAAAGCATGACGCCTTCGGTGTAAGCCGGATTGAAGACCCGGATCAGCACGGTCAAAGCACCGATGCAGAATCCATACACCCATTTGGCATTGTCCGCATGAGGCGCGGTTACCGGCTCAGTTGCCATAAATGCCAGCCCGAATGCAAATCCGCCCATGAGCAGATGATATACCGGATTCAAGTGCATCCACGGCGAAGACTGCTCGGTTGCCAGCAGATTGAGAATATGTCCGCTTGCCAAAACACCGATAATCCCGCCGATGACAATCCGATAGCTGGCAATGCCCACGATCATCAGCACCAACGCTCCGATCAGACACAGCAATACCGATGTTTCGCCGATACTGCCGGGACGGTTGCCCAAAAACAGATTGCTCATGGTAAATCCGGCTTTGGCAAGAGAAAATTCAATGGTTTCATACATTTCAGTTGCCGCGGAGATCGCCAAAGGGGTTGCGCCGCTGAATCCGTCTATGGCTTTGTCTTTGATCGCGATCCAAATATCGCCGGACATTTTGGACGGATAGGCAAAAAACAGAAATGCTCTTCCGGTCAGCGCGGGATTTAAGAAATTGCGCCCGGTCCCGCCGAAGATTTCTTTGCCGATGACCACGCCGAAGGAAATCCCGACTGCCACCTGCCACAGCGGAATGGTCGGCGGAAGTGTTAGGGGAAACAGCATTGCCGTAACAAAAAAGCCTTCGCTGATACTGTGTTTGCGAACTACGGCAAATAAAATTTCCCATGCAAATCCGACCGTGTAGGACCTGTCGCTTATCCACA
>CAZMDM010000234.1:0-4495 GCA_964564775.1 uncultured Desulfonema sp.
ATGCTGCATTCACTATAATTATGGAAAAAAAATATAAAAAAATCGAAAAGAACTGCACGAAATCATTGTTTCGGAAATCAATGCGCGTTTTGTGGGAAAAGCCGCAAAACCGAATGTCGGGAAAGTTCTCGATATTTTGGAAGACAAAAACCGCGAAATTGTTCTGATCCACCGGAAAAAGACGACTTCCGACAATCTTCCCGCGCTGTTTTCCGCGTATCTTCAGATTCAGGAATATGGGCGATTGTGGTTTGATAAAAACAGTATTTCGGAAAATGAGTTCAGAATGTATGAGGCAAAACGGAGCCGATTGGACGCTCTGCTGACTGCCGCGGTGATTGCATTGGAAGATAGGCAGATGATCGAGATATTTCATAATGCCAAACGCATTTTTGCCGAAAAATATGCCAAAGCTGGAGAAATTTACCGTCTGTGCGAAGAAGTCGAAGGTATCCGCCGATATGCGGCAGAAAGCGGTGCGGCAACTCCCAAAGATGAAGTTTCCGCTGTGGCATATCTGAATGAAATCGCACCATTGAAAGCCCGTATCCGAACAATCGAAATGATGCCGACAGAGGTTCAGTCGGATCATTATCTGGACGGATCTTTGCAGAAACTCAGAACTGCCCTGACCTCCGCAGGCGGTGCATTGAGCGAAAAAAGCAAAAATGCTGCCAAATATCTGTTTGATCGCTCGAATGCCGTATTTCAAAGCTATAAAGCCACAAGTGCGGCAATTGCGAATCTGGACCGATTCGTGCGGCAGAAAGAGGAACTGGAACGATATGCCGCGTTGTTCGATCAGATCGGCGACAATGAAAGAAAGGAAAAAACACAGAGCTTTATTTCTGCCATAGAATCCGGCATCAAAAAACTTCAGGAAGATATTGAAAAACAAAAAATCGAAGAAGCTGCCGCTCAGGAAAAACTCAATCGCGAAGTCAGCGAAGCATATCAGGGATTTCTGCGTTTGAAAGACGAGTATAGTACGGGAAAATACACTTCGGACGCGGATAAGAAAAAATTGGCATCCGATATGAAAAAATACCGCGATATTCTTTTGGCAAACGGGCAGAGAATCAAAGCCAGAGATATCGAGCGCTTTTTAAACTCGACTGCAATCGAAAAACAGGAAGAATCTTTGCCTCGGCACCAACGCGCGCAGATACAGGAATTGCTGTTCTATAAAAAAGCATTTTTTACGCTTCTGCCGATTAAGCTTTTTTTCGCGTTGCTTGTTATTGTGCGATTCTTTTTTTGAAAAACAGTACTTTATCGGAATTTTTCGGATATAAACGATTATGTCATATCTTGTACTTGCCCGGAAATATCGCCCTCAGAACTTTGACGATGTGGTCAGACAGGAGCATGTAACCCACACCCTGTCCAACGCCATTTCATCCGGCAGAGTGGCTCATGCGATTCTCTTTTCCGGTCCCAGAGGCACTGGCAAAACCACAGTCGCGCGGGTGCTGGCAAAAGCCATGAATTGCAAAGAAGGACCTACGCCGACACCCTGCAATGTCTGCCGCTCCTGCAAAGAAATCACTTCGGGAAACGCAGTGGATGTGTTCGAAATTGACGGCGCATCCAACAACGGCGTGGAACATATCCGTGAACTCCGTGAAAATATTAAATATACGCCTGCTCACAGCAACTACAAAATCTATATTATTGACGAAGTTCACCTGCTCATCACTTCCGCGTTCCATGCGCTGCTGAAACCGCTGGAAGCGCCGCCTGCTCATGTCATGTTTATCTTCGCGACCACAGAGCCTCACAAAATTCCGATCACTATTCTTTCCCGGTGTCAGAGACATGATTTCCGGCGGATCGAGCTTCGGGACATTGCGAATCACATGGCAAACTTATGCCGCCGTGAAAATATCGAAGTTGACGAGCAAAGCCTCGATATTATTTCACGGGAATCCGGCGGCAGTATGCGGGATGCGTTAAGTCTTCTAGATCAGGTCATGAGCTGCTCCGAAGGAGCGATTGTCTATGAAAAAGTTCTGGAAATATTGGGGGTTATTGATCGGAAAATTCTTTTCGATCTGTCGTCGGGGATTTTGAACGGTGATATTTCCGAAGTTTTGGATATTCTGGATAATATTTACGATCACGGACATAATATCAAAGAGTTGTATTCTGCCTTGCTAGAGCATTTCAGACATTTGTCCGTCATCAAAGTTGCTAAAAAAGTATCCAAACTTGTTGATCTGCCTGCCCATGAAATCCAGCTGATGTCGGAACAGGTAAAGAATGTTCCGCATACCTTTCTACTTCAGATACTGGATATGCTGTTCAAAGAAGAAAGCAATATCCGCTTTTCATCCGATCCCAAACTGGCAATGGAAATCGCGTTTATCCGATTATTTGCCACAAAGCCCGCATTGCCGATTGATGTTCTGATCGAAAAGCTGGATGATCTGAAAAAAGGCGTGTATGAGGACCCTCCTGAGCCGATTCCCGCTCTTCAGCCGCTATATCCGATTCCCGTAAGCATATCCCCCGGCATCGGAGAAAATTCGCCACCGATCCGTCAGCCATCATCGCCCATACAAAGCTGCGAACAGGCTTGGGAAAAGATTATCGAAATTCTTTCAAAAGAAAATCCGGCGCTTGCTGCGGTATTGGGCAAATGTCAGTGTGCCATGCCGTCTGACGACTGTTTTCAGATTGATGTCAAAGGTAACGGATTCGACTTGAAACGAATCCATACCCATCTGCCCAAAATCAAAGATATCTGCTGTAAATTATTTGCAAAACCGATTCAGGTTGAAATCAGAAATGACGTATCTTCGCCGGACAGCAGCATCAGAAAGAAATCGCCGAATCAGTTGAGGCAGGAAGCCATGCAGCATCCTGTGGTCAAAGCGGCTCTGGAGATTTTCAAAGATAGCAGGATCAGAGAGGTTATACCGGAACACCGATAATATCGAAATGAGCGAACAGTACGCTTCGTAAAGTCTGTTTACAGTTTTGCATTGACACCCGTTGCCTCATTTCCTAATATCGCTGAAATATTTCATTCAGAAGGAGAATCATCAATGCCGGAATTTGCATATCAGGATATGTTTCCGCTCGGAGAAGATACCACCCAATATCGCCTGCTGACCAAAGATTTCGTTGCTGTCAAATCGTTTGAAGGCAAAGACATGCTGACGGTTGCGCCCGAAGGGCTGACGCTGTTGGCAGAACAGGCATTCAAAGATGTGTCTCATCTGCTGCGTCCGTCTCATCTGAAATTGTTGTCAAAAATCATGGAAGACCCGGAAAGCTCGGAAAACGACAAGTTTGTTGCGCTGGAATTTCTGAAAAACGCGGTGATTTCCGCAGACATGGTATTTCCGATGTGTCAGGATACCGGAACTGCTATTATTCTGGGCAAAAAAGGACAGCGGGTCTGGACAGGCTTTTCCGATGAAGAAGCCTTGTCCAAAGGCGTATTCAATGCGTATGTCCATACCAATCTGCGCTATTCCCAGAATGCGCCGCTGACCATGTACGAGGAAAAGAATACCGGCTCCAATCTTCCGGCTCAGATCGAGCTGTATGCCACCGAAGGCGACGCGTACAAATTCCTGTTTATTGCCAAAGGCGGCGGTTCTGCCAACAAAACCTATCTGTTTCAGGAAACCAAAGCCACACTGACGCCTCAGACTCTGCCGGAATTTCTGAAAACCAAGATGAAATCGCTGGGAACTGCGGCTTGTCCCCCGTATCATCTCGCGTTTGTCATCGGCGGTTTGTCTGCGGAAATGACGCTGAAAACTGTCAAACTTGCTTCCGCGGGATATCTGGATCATCTTCCGACCCAAGGCAGCATCGGCGCTCATGCGTTCCGGGATTTGGAAATGGAAGAGAAGATGCTGAAAATTTCCCGTGAAATCGGTCTGGGCGCACAGTTCGGCGGAAAATATTTCTGCCATGACGTGCGGGTGATCCGTCTTCCCAGACACGGCGCATCCTGCCCCATCGGCATGGGCGTCAGTTGCAGCGCGGATCGCAATATCAAAGCCAAAATCACCAAAGACGGCATTTTTCTGGAGCAGCTTGAAACCGATCCGGCAAAATACCTGCCGCAGATTGAGTTCAGCGAAAAAGATGCCGTGAAAATTGATCTGAATCGTCCCATGAACGAAATCAGAGCTGAACTGAGTAAATATTCTGTTGCAACCCGGCTGCTGCTGACCGGAAAAATCGTGGTCGGCAGAGATATTGCCCATGCCAAACTCAAAGAGCGCGTGGATAAAGGCGAGGGATTGCCGCAGTATTTCAAAGATCATCCGGTATATTATGCGGGTCCTGCCAAAACTCCGGCAGGTCATGCTTCCGGTTCTTTCGGACCCACGACTGCCGGGCGCATGGATTCGTATGTGCCGATTTTCCAAAAGCTGGGCGGATCTATGGTGATGCTGGCAAAAGGCAACCGCTCCAAAGTGGTTACGGATGCGTGCAAAGAGTTCGGCGGGTTTTATCTGGGGTCTATCGG
>CAZMDM010000235.1:0-4682 GCA_964564775.1 uncultured Desulfonema sp.
GCTCTGCGGCAATCATTTCTCTTTTGAAAGTTTCTATATAGTTTTTGGCATTCTGAATTTGGGACGGCTCGGAGAACTGGTCATAATTGAGCGTGCTTTCTTTATGTACAAAATAAGACGAAACGCCTTTGATCTCAAACATAACCGATGGCTTACTGTAAAGCTCCTGTATCCGGCTTTCCGCAAAACCGTCGGCAATGAGTCTCTGCTGAAGACTTTTGAAATATTTGGCTTCGGGATTGGTCTGAGCGACACCGCGTCCTCTCATCGAAGCACATGCAGCAACCGTCAATATAGTTATCAAAATACAGCTTATTCGCATCCAGCGCATTGTTATGATCGCTCCTCATCTGATTTGAATCAAATTTACCTTCTTCATCCGGCGATGTCAAATATTTTCGGCGGATGATATTTTACTTTGTTGCTAATCCTGAAATTGCTATTGGTATTTACAGTTCTGTTTTCACACTCAAAGGTTCTTCTCTGATCCTGAACACACTCACTTTTTCCACCAGTTCCTCCGCAATCCGGGCATGGCTGTTATTCAGCATTGCCATTTCACTGACCGCTTTGCTGATCTGATCGATGCCTGCCGCCTGATCGCCGGTTGCGGCAGAGATCTCATTCATCAGGGAGCGGATATGACTGCTTCCTGTGGTGATCCGGGTAAATATCTCTTCGATTTCGCGGATCAGAACCAGCCCTTTATCCAGCCGATCCATCATATCGCTTATCAGATCAGTCGTATTTCTAACTGCTTCTGCGGAACGGTGAGCCAGATTTCTCACTTCTGCCGCAACCACTGAAAATCCCGCACCGGCATCTCCGGATCTTGCAGCTTCGATTGCCGCATTCAGAGAAAGCATCTTGATCTGAAATGCAATATCGTCAATCACTTTGACGATTTTTCGCATTGCCTGCCCCGACTCTCCGATGCTTTTCATGGAATCTGTCAGCCGCATCATGGAACGGCTATGCAGGATGGATTGCTTTGCCTTTTCGATCATCGTATCGGACGATGTGACAATATCCTCCGCCTTAGCCGCATTTTCTGCATTGTTTTTTGCCATCGCGTCGATCTGATTCAGCGATGCCGAGGTTTCCTCGATATTGCTTGCCTGACGAATCACACCTTCTGCCAGAGTGTGCGATTTTTCGATAATGCCTTCGATCATCTGATGCAGGCTTGCGATCATGCGATTCTGAACCTCCGCTAATTCTCCGATCTCATCTTTCCGGTTCATTTTCAGGATTTGGGTCAGATCGCCGTTTGCAATACAATAGGAGCATTCGCAAAGCTGTCTCAGATGACGAGTAATACGTTTCGAAAATACAACCGCAGATACAGACGCTAGAAATCCGAGAATAGCTCCCAAGACCAACGAAATATGAATAATTTTATGATGAAGTTTCCGAATATCTTTTTTATCCGTGAAATGCAGCAGCATCAAATTCGGGCTTTCCGGGTCTTCCGCGAAGGGGCGGATATTGAGAATGCCGTTCCGATCTTCCGCAGAATAGTCATCCGAATAATAGCCTGTCTCGTTCAGAACAATATCATCTGTTTTGATTATATCCTGCGATGCAGCAAGTATGTCCACAGTATTGCTTTTTCTCTCGAGAATCGCAATCACGGCATTTTTGCCCGAAATGAGTTTCAGAAATTTCGCGTCGATATTTTTCTTCAATACCAGCGTCCCCATAAATATCCCGTCTTTGATAACCTTTGCATACAGAATCATTCTCAGATGTTTATCTTCTGTCATAATTCTCCGAAGAATTTCCCAATCCGCCCGTGTTTCTTTCAAAATCGGGAAATCTTTGTGTACATTCTTATTCTCGGTGCTTGCAGTCATAAGATTATTTTTATCATAAAATTCGATAACATCTGAATGAATAATGCGTTGCTGAAGCAGAAGTTTTTTTCGGAGTGGCTCGGTATCTTTGGTGAACCATGCGACTTTGATCAGATCGGACAAATTCGGGTCCGATACGATAAAATGAGAATATCTGCGATACTGCTCTGTAACATATCTGAAATCCGCAACGATTTTATCGATATTCTGCGATATTTTTTCGTTTTTGTCTGATATGAGAACTTTTTCCGACTGAACGGAAAATACGAATACCATTGACAAAATCGCTGCGATGGACAATCCGGCAGCAAACACAGCCAGCTTTGTTCCGATTTTCATCCTAAAATCCCTGACGAACCCAATCCATTGCAAAGCCTGTTTCAATCAGTTCTTTGCCGTGAGGGCTTTTGATAAACGCAAGATATTGCTGTGCAGCTTCGGAAGATGCTGCTCGGCTGACCAAAGACACATTGGCAACTAACGGATAAGAGCCGTCTTTTTCACTTGCCCGCGACGGCAAAATACCGCCGATTCTGAGTGCCTTGCACGTATCATCCGCAAAAAAGCGCGGTGCCATCGTGATTGCCATTTCCAAATCCGCGATTTTCTCAAGCTGATTTTCCGTAACCGCAACCGACATCACGGCTTGTTTCAGACGATCCTGATTTTTGGCAATTCCGGCTTTTCTGATAGCCTGCTCAATCAGATCATCATAATTTGCGCCACATTCCTGCCTATAAATGATGATATTTCTGTCTTTTCCGCCGACTTCTTTCCAATTTCCGATCTGACCTGCAAAAATTTTCAATATCTGCTCAAGACGGAGTTCATTCACCGGATTGTGTTTGTTGACAATCACGGAATACGCCAATGAATCCAATCGGGTTTCCACGATTCCGGCTGCCTGTTCTTCGGCGCTCAGAGGTCTGTGCAATGTGCCGATATCCGCTTTTCCCAGACGAACCGTTTCAACGCCTTTATGCACACCGGAGCAATCGTTGTTCATGGAAAACGCATAGTTCATTTCTTTTTTGTAAGGATTGGGAAATGTTTTCTGATCTTCCGAACTCACGACGATGTATGAAAAAATGCAGCGTGATGTAACATTGATCGTCAATCCGGGCAGTTTGGGATGATCCGCAAACAATATCTGCGGACATCCCATAGCCCCTGCTGCAGCTGCACTCAGCTTCAGAAAATGCCGTCTGGTGCAAAACCTGCAATTCATATTTGCCTCCTATTTTTTTTTAATGAATTAGTTCCGACATAATGAGATATGAGCATACTTTTTGCATCCGCCCGTTCACTGCCTGCGATAATCCATACATTCGATCTTGCGCGTTCCGCATTCCGAGCGATCTGGGCAGCCGGTCGTGCATGAAGCCCGAACTCATCAGCAATCGTAATGTTTCTTGAAAGCATATCCACCTCTTCCACCGAGTAAAGGTTTGCATGAATATCACCTTATTCTGACAAATAAAAAAGGCGTAAGCCCGACGGAGTCATCCGTATCGAGTTACGCCTTCACTTTTTTCGCGCGGATTTTCAGCCTAAAACCGTAAGACATTCCGATTATAAATTATTTTAAGCTATTATTATATTTATATTAGTTAGATATATTTATATTAAAGCTATCTAATTTTTTGCCGCTTGTCAAGGTATTTTTTTGTTACGCCAGAATCGTTGGGTCATAAAATCTGAAAAATATTCTGTTATAATCCCCAAAGCCCTGAAATAAATTTCAGGACTGAAAGCTTAAGCAGGCTTCAATTACTGCGATTTTTTCTTTGATATCCGAAAACACTTCTCCGATCACAGCCGCGTCGGAAATTCCCTTTAGTTTCAGATCATTCAGCAATGAGGCGGCACTGTTTTTTTCCACGCAGATCAGCAATCCGCCGGAAGTCTGGGGATCGAACAGAAGATCCTGAGTATAAATATCGATATTGTCTGCAAATTCGACCATTGACTGACGAAATTCTCGGTTTTTGTATGCGCCGCCAGGAACCAGTCCGATTTTGGCATACTCAATCGCTTCTGGGATGATTGGAATCTGATCTGCGATTAGCCTGATGCCCATGCCCGAACCGATCACCATTTCTGCCAAATGACCTATCAGCCCGAATCCGGTAATATCGGTACAGGCATGAACCGGATACGCAGACATAACCTCGGCAGCATCCCGATTCAGCGTTGCCATCAGCCGGGTTACATAGTCAATCATATCCGAAGACGCGAAATCGCCCTTGATCGCAGTGTTGATGATGCCTGTTCCCAAGGGTTTGGTCAGAATCAGTTGATCGCCGACTTTCAGATTTTTCTTGGTCAGCACGCGATCCGGGTGAATCAAGCCGGTTACGGACAGTCCGTATTTCAACTCCTTATCTTCGATACTGTGTCCGCCGACCAAAACCGCACTCGCTTCTTTCACTTTTGCGATGCCGCCTTCCAGTATTTGACGCAATATCCCGATATCCATACAGTTGATCGGGAATGCCACCAGATTCATGGCAGTTTTGGGGATACCGCCCATTGCATAAATATCGCTCAACGCATTGGCAGCCGCAATCTGTCCGAACCAATACGGATCATCCACAACCGGCGTAAAAAAATCCACTGTCTGAATCAGGGCAAGATCATTGCTGATTTTATACACCCCCGCGTCATCTGCGTGTTCCAAACCGACAATCACATTCTCATCGGTCGGAAATACCAGTCCGCGTAAGGCTCTGTCCAGCTCCCCCGGAGCCAGTTTGGATGCTCAGCCCGCACCGGAGACGGTTTCTGTCAATCGGATTTTTCTATTTTTCACAATCATTTATATCC
>CAZMDM010000236.1:0-13384 GCA_964564775.1 uncultured Desulfonema sp.
GTGCAATGCGCGCCTTGAAAGAAAAGACTGAAATTTGCGGCAAATCTGTCGGCATGATTGGCGCGGGCGGTGCGGCAAGAGCTATCGGCTTCGGAGTTCAGAAAGAAGGCGGAAAAGCAATCATCATCAATCGTTCTGTGAATAAAGGGGAATTTTTGGCAAAAGACATCGGGGCAGAGTTTATCCCTTTGTCGGAAATCTCAACATCGGATTGCCGGATTATCATCAATACCACGCCACTCGGCATGACGCCGAATATTGACGCCACGCCGATTCCGAAACAGATGCTTCACAAGGAGATGACGGTGATGGATATTGTTTATAATCCTTTGAAAACCCTATTGTTGCAAGAAGCCGAAGAACAAGGCTGCACGATTATTGATGGGCTGTCGATGTTTATCTATCAGGGAGCATTTCAATTCGAACTTTGGACAGGCAAGCCCGCGCCGATTGAACTGATGCGGGAAGTGGTAAAGCAGAATTTATGAACTCGCGGTAATTTTCAGAAACCGTGATTTTCCTAACTCTATCTCCTTTCCCCGATCTTTGACCTCACCATCACCTCGGTCTCTGCCAAAGACCGTCCCAAGCCTTGGGAATATCGACTTTTCACGCCCTGACGATACATATTCATCACCAGATCAAAGCAGAAGGTGATTCTGCTTTTCTGAAAAATCAGGACATCCGTAGAACTTCCGGGGCGATACAGGCTCTTGGGCTGTCCTTTTTTCAGAAACATGCCGGGTCTGACCTCCTGCGGCGCGTCATAGCGATCTTCGCTGTAACACTGCACAATTTCGCCGATCATCAACGCCACGATCTCGATCATGGCAACCAGTCCCACTCCGGTTCCGCGCTCCACATCCGTATCAATAATCGTAACCACCCGTTTGTTTTTGGAATACGGAGATGCCAGTGCCATGACCGCTCCGGGATTGCATGGGTAATAACATCCCGGAATTTCATAAATATCCAGCACTTTTCCGGCAACCGGCGTATGGTTGTAGTGATATTTTTCAGGCGTCAGACGGAAAATGGCAAAATCTCCATTTTCGAATTCGGACAGCCAGCGATCTTGCCCGATCAGTTCAGTATAATTGAAAAATTTTTCTTTGATAAAAATGTCGGAAGTGTCACAGAATGATCCGACCAGCACTTTGGCATCTGCCGGAGAAACCACCGCACCGCGCCCTGCCGGCATGGGTCTGGTTTCCCAATAGCGGATTTTGCGCTCGAAGATTTTTCTTGCACTATCCAGACTTGCCGGATCATCGAGACATTCGGAAAGATCGATGCCCAGTTTATCGGCAAACCTGCCCGCGCCGGTCAGTTTCGCGCCCAAAGGCAGATCATAGGTCAGAAAGCCCAGAACCTTGGAAAAACGGGCAGATGTCAGCGTCTTGAACAATAACGACCCGTTTTCATTTGTTTTGGAATATATGGCATTGACAATCGCGTCATTATATAAAGTTTCGGTTCTGACTTCCGCGCTCTGTCTTTCAATATACTGATGAATCATAATTCGCTGTCTCCTTTCAATCTCTGCATATCCTGATACACACTCAGCACGATCAGTCGGATCAGCGTACTCAGTCCGTCTGCGGAAAGTGTTTCTTCCAGGATATCCGGTATCATCTTTTCCAGAAAATGAGACGCGCCGCTGTTGTGCTTCAGTATCGAATACATCGCGGCTTTGCAGTCATAGCGATCCAAAATCGAGTACGCATCCAAGTCCCCGAAATCTTCGGTAACTGCAAGCAAAGCCTCCCGGATATGCCGTTTGCGAAGCGTATCGCGGTAATATTGTTCCGCTGCCTGATTGAACTCATCTCCCGAGAGGCTCAATGCGGATTTGGCTCCCGCGTGATTCAGGATTCCCCGTGTCAGTTTTCCGGCAGCAGAAAAAGACGGATTTTCAATGCGTTCATTCAAATCTTTGATCGTTTCCTCCATCCGCATCATTTCGATTAAGTCAGCCGCATCTTCGCGAAGGATTTCGATCAATGCCCGGCGGTATTCGAGATTGTGAACCCGGATATAGCCTTTGTATCGGCGGCTTAAGCGTGTTTTTTTCACTTTGCTCAGGATTTTCATCATCAGCACATTTTTGCTGCTGCGATGCACATAAAAGGTCGGAATGCCGATAGCTGTCCCGAAAAAGACCTGACGCCGCTCGCTTTCGATCACCGGATCATCGGGAATATGAAAATGCGTGAGTTCGCCTTTCAGAATATACTTGTATGCCAGCGCGGTAATCAGGGTCTGCAATGACACCGCATGACTCATATCTTCGCCGATATGCTCGAACAGGCTGTAATACCGCGCTTCGAATCCCGAAAATCCTTTGGCGGCAAATTCACGCATCCGATACAGAAGATACAGCGGCATTGCCGTATCGAACACACCCATATCTGCCAAATCCTGTTTCAGCCGTTTGTCACTGCCGCAGGACCCGTCCAATGCCGGGCTTTCGGAAGTGCTGAGCAAAGACACCGGATAATCGATCAGCCGGAAATCCTGCACAAAATCTCCGTTCAGCCCGAAAATTCTGCTGATGCGGCGATCCAGCCATTCGGGACCGAAGGGCGTGATCGGCTGACCGAAGACTTTGAGTTTTGCCTTCTTTTTCCACCTGCGCCACATCATGCGAAGATGGGTAAAATCCAGTTCATGCGGCAGAAATCCCAATGCTTTTTCCGGGTGAAAATACCAGTAATCCAGACGATACGGCGCGGCACTGTAAGTTCCGACAAACAACGGAAGAAAATGCTCGACAATTTTGATTGCCAGATCGCCCAGATATTTTTCATGGCGAACTTCGAACCCGGATTGCGGATCGCCGAGCATATTGCTCAGTTTTCTGCTGCCCAGACTGATATGCGTGCCGTTGTTGGCAAGGCTGATATTGGACATATTGGGCAGCACCACCAGATTGCGGCTAATGATCCCGGCTTCCTTGAGTTTAACAACCGCATTCATCTGGCTACGGGACAATACCAGATGACACAGATTCATGTAGCTGAACTTTGCCTCGCCCTTATCCCAGCCCGACAAGCAGGGACTCATAAACAATTCCCGGTAAAACGAATCCGAAATCAGATCATTGAGTTTTTTCTGGCGGGTATGCGGATGCGGCGCAAAATATACCGATGCCTGCTGACCCGACGAAAGCAGATCGAACTTGCGATTGGCATACTGCGTCAGGCATTGAACCAGCAGAAAGCGCTTCAAGGTTTCTTTGGCAACATTCCGGGATGAGCGGTTCCGATTTAATGGCATGGGATAAAACGAAAATATTTCCGGCGACGTGTTGTCATTGAGAAAATGTTCCAGCATTTTTTCGCCGGTTTCCCGGATCGCCGGATGAGGTACGGCTTCCGAACCGATCACATCTGCCAATGCCAGTTTCAGAAGATAGCTGACCGGAATCCTGACAAACTCTTTGCCGTTTTTCATAAATGCGAATTTATCCGAATCATTGCGCTTCGGACCAGTCGGATTTTTTTTATCAGCCAGAAGATCGGTATTGAACACGGATTTTGCATACCTGTTCAGGCAGGACGCGGGAAATCCGACCCAACTGTTTTCCCAGACATTGCCGGAATTGTCATTTAAAAATGACCTGAGATCGGACAAAACCCGCTGAGGCATTTCTCCGGCAGAGGCTCTTTTGAGAAGATTGCGATAAAATCCCGAATTTTCAATAGAAGCAGGAAGATCAACATCTTCTTTTCTGCCGATGACAACGGTTTGCAGTTCGTTTTCCACGCCTGCAGTCGTATCATCAAGCGAAAATGGCAAGCCTTGAAGAAAGCTTTCGGGAGATTCAGGATAAATCCCCAAAATATCATGGATTTCATAAATATATTTTGGAAACGCACCGTTGTATTCGGTATCGAACAGTTTGGCAGACACGTCATATACCAGTTTCAATGCCATCAGACACTCCTTGAAAATCGAGGATAACAACATTGAAACAGATATGAATTTTATGTTAGAACGGTATGAAAAAAATATTAGATTTGGGTTAAAAACGAGTGTGATGTTTTGATTCGCAATCGGGATATCTCAAAAAAGGATATGATTATCGCATAGATATTGACCCGAAGCATTATTTCCATCGGATCGTCTGAGTGGCGAAGTCTATGGAATAATTGAGTCCCCGTAAAAAATTCATACCCAAAAGTCCGCCATATCCCTCGCCTTTATGGTTGATAATCATGGCATCCATGTTTGTCCGCTTATACGGACCCACCTTCACATAACTCAGTCTCGTCAACTGGGTTTCGATCACTTTTCCGCTGGCAACCTGAGCATGGGATGCTTCCGTATTGTAAATCGAAAGCTTACTGGCAATATCTTTATGCAGCGCAATAATGGAAGCACCGGTATCCAGTATCAGAAGCGTATCCACCTCTCTTCCGCTGTAACCCAGAGTAACCGGAACCAGAACCGTATTTCCCGCAATCATCACCTTGGTCGAATACTGCCCTTCGGACAGAAGCTCGTCTTTCATCCGTTCATTATCTTCTTTTTCAAGCTCTTTTTTGCGCTCCTTCATCAATGCGTCTGCTTTATCATCTTCGGAAAGATGGTCGTATTTTTCCTGATATTTTTTTATATCCCGATATTCTTCAGGAATTTTGCCGGGATCATCCACAAAATACGCTCTTCCATTCTTGTCAACATATTTATAAAATTCGGCAACAGATAACTGTACCCATATCAGCAAGATGCCTATGATGTAAATACTTGTTTTCATATATATATCTCCTTACCAAAACCGCCAGCTTGCGGTCATCAGAACATAAACTCCCAACCCCCCGTTGGTAATTCCGTGTGCCAGAATACAGTAATTGATATGTTTGGTTTTGTACAGCAGCAGATTATAAAACATTCCCGCCATAATTCCGGCAAGCCAGAAATGATGTTCGGCTCCAAACAGCAGTGAGGATACGATAAATGAAGCCCATGAGAAGGTTCCGATCTGTACGGATTTGAAATCAGAATGAATGATGTATCGCAAGATAAATGACCGCCAGAAAATCTCTTCGAATATCGGCACGATCACAGAGGTTCCGAACATCCGTATCGTCACAAAGGCATAAAAGCAATTCGGCGGAAGTCTATGCGGATCATAAATCACCGGTGATCCCATTGTGGCAAATTTCCAATCCATATTGATCCACAAAGCAAATACGATGATTCCGGTTACAACTGCATACACGATATTCACAGTTTCGACTTTTTCCATGCGAAGCTCATCGTAGTGTCGCCAACACCAGATCAGAACAGCGATAGTTACAGTAATTTTCATCGCATACATGACCGGCGTAAGCCATATTGCCGCAATTGCTTCGGGAATGTATGGCGTTACGATATCCTGAATCAGGATAAACAGCATGTACGCTGCAAAGGGCAATGATCTGTGTAGCATAAGGCTCCGTTCTCTATCGGCATTTCCATATCCGACTGATATAGCAGCTTTATTTCTGATAACCTAATAAAATCATTCTTATTTTTTATGTTCTGAAAATATTTTAATGCTGCCTGCTTCTTCAAAGTTGAACGGCGGATTCTTTTCCGTCATAATGGTAAATCGCTGCTCTGCAAAAACTGTCGGACAAAAAATCATAAATATGATATAATATATTGTTATAATAATATTTTTGATATTCACATCCTCCTGATTCAGGATGCAAAGCGCAAAATGCGTAGTAAACTTTGCACTTTGCACTTTACATTTACACTGCCTTACGAAATTCCCATTTTCTTTTTCAATTCCGCAAGCTGATCCGAAGCCGGATTGACCTGACCTTTGGCAATTGCGGCATCAATTTCACGATCCACATTGGTTTCGGAATTGACAATATCCGCATAAGCGACTGCCAGAGACTCTTCCCGCTCCACTTTTTCCTTCATTTTTTCGAGCATGGAAATCGTGCCGGAAGGATCAATTTTTGCCAACTCTTGATTGACCTTTTTGGTGGATTCTGCGGTTCTGGCACGCGCTTTGAGCGTGGTCAGATCATTCTCATAAGTCGAAATCGAAGATTTGATTTTATTGACATTCGCCTGAAGCTGATCTGCCATTTTTTCATGGCGTTCCGCTTCCTGAGACAGTCTTGCCGCTTCTTTGGTGGCAGATTCTTTTTTGCTCAGAGCTTCCATTGCCAGCCGCTCGGCTTTTTCTTTATCCAAAGCACCGCTCTGCATCTGCTGAAGCAAAGTCATGGCTTTTTTCTCATAGTCCGCAGCAGCCTGTTTCTGACGATCCGCATCTCCGCGGGTGCGGATGGCAATTCCTTTGACTTCTGCCAGACTGACCATTGCTTTTTGAAGGCTTTCTTTGAGATCGCGAATTCCCTGTTCGGTCATTTTGATCGGGTCTTCGAGGTTGTCAATCACCGAATGGGCTTCAGCCTGCCCGATTTTGAATATTCGTGAAAAAATAGATGACATGGTAAATGCCCTCCTGTGTTCAAGTCTTTAAGGTTAAGCGTATTTCAGAAGTTCCGCGCTATATTCGGAAAGTGCAAGACTCAGCGCATTGATCGAACCTTCCAGTTCGTTTCTGTCCAGATTTTCAAGTTCCAGAGTATCTCTGAACAATACCATTTCCGCTTTTTCATCCAGAACAAACGCACCGTGAACCAATGTGCGGTTCATCTGTAAGAGACGTTTGAAAAACTCTTTCAGATCTTTGTTCGGATTCACCTTGATAATGATCTGCTCGATAATCACAATCGGATATTCGCAGTCAATGACAAGGTTTTTCAATCCTCTGGATTCATAATCAATAATAACAAGTTGTTCTTTCTCGTCTTCAGCAGCAATCGGGATTCCCATGTCGTGAAGATAAGATTTGACCAAATCGAATTTTTTCATAAAAACAGCCTCCTGAATTTAAAGGTTAGACGTATCCGAAATTCAATTATTGATCTTTTCTTTCAGTTTGTCAAAAAAACGATACACATCCTCATGAATTTCTTCGGGCTCCATATTCTGCGCCACAAATTCACGAGACAGTTTAACAGAAGGTATCATGGACTGCAACTGCTGAAACAGCGAATCCGGCTGCACAAATAAAATTTTTTTACCGTCCACTACTTTGAATATATTGGCAGACACTGTTTTCCATGTCTGATTCCTCGGAAGAAAAAGATTCTGGCTTTCGAAAAATGCGTGTATCGAGGATATGATTCTTTCGGCAAAAAGATCGTCCGAGTTCAGGATATTTGCCTGTTTTAATGCAGCCCGTATCCACGCATCCTGTACCAACAGATAATTTTCGATATTTTTTCGCTGCCACTCGTATAAAGTCGGATTGTCCGCATCAGGATGAAACGCGGTATCATCCCTGTCATAATCGAACAGGATCAGCCTTTCCGCATCGGGAATAATCTGTTTTACGCCTGCAAAATGCCGATCTGCATCGTCTCTCATATTTTTCTTTGTTCCGCCTCGGAGAATATGAAAGCAGAATCTGCTCAGACAGTCTTCCTGATTCAAGACTTTCGACCACGCCAGCAGCAATCGTTCATCATCCTCTCCCTCGACATAAAGTATCAGAGGAAATTCCGCCAGATGAGAAACTTCCATATTGGAAACATCTGGCATTGCATTGATAATTTCCGGCGAAGACTGAATTCGGATCGGTTTTTTGTCCTGATACAGCAGAGAATAAATCTGGGACACCTGTACCCCTCGGATAAATTCTTCCGCATGTGTGGCAATCAGAAATTGAGGGATTGATCCGACCGACTTGAAATACGACAGAATTTCCCGTTGCAGATTGATATGAAGATGCGCGTCGGGTTCATCCAGTAAAATCACATCAGGACGATATCCGTATAAAAATCCGAGTAAAATCAATGTCTGATGAAAGCCGCTGCCGCCGGAAATAATATCGTAAATCTTTGCTCCCTGCTTATATTCGCAGATAATCCGGGTATCTCTGCCATGTTCGTATTTCGGAATCTGTAAATCCACAGAAAACCATTTTTTGACAATTTCACGAAGAAATTCCCAGTCCTGCTTATTTTTTTCCCAAACTCGGAGCAGAAGATTTCTCAGGACTCTGCCCGGTTGCGCTTTGCCGACCTGCTGGCGGATCAGACCGTCATCCCGCCATTCTTCCACATCTTCCAAACCTGAAAACGGCGGAACATAAACGATTTTCGGAAGCTTATCGGATAAGTTACGAAACTCTGCCCATCCTGTTCTCGGAATGGCATATATGGACTGCGGCGTATTATACCGAAGACAGACGCCGAAAGAATGTTCATTGTGATTGTGATCACGCCATGTTACATCAATTTCGATCAGAATATATTCCTGTTTTTTCTTATTTCCATCGGTATTGAGATAGCGGCGATCCGTGCGTTCTGTCCAGAGAAGATTGAACTCCGGCACCGGAAGCGCTGTAAAATTCGGCAGAACAATCTGAATCCCCCGCTTTCCCCCACGCTTTGCCCGATCAAACTCATCTATACAGAACCGCCAGATCGCCAATGCCTGAAGTACCGTGCTTTTGCTGCTGTTATTGCGACCGACCAACAGATCGAAGTTTGAAAAATCGTATGTCTGCTCATGGATACTTTTGAAATTTTTCAGCGTCAGTCTTGTAATCATATTCTGATGCTTTTGAAAGCGGTTGCCACAATGGTATCGATCAGTCCGTTGATAAAGCGATCCAATGCTACCTTGCTCAGTCCTGCCTGCTTTAACGCATACATTTCCGCCAAATCTTTTTTCCCGGCAATCAGCCACTCGAAATCATCCTGTGTCAGCGCACCGCTTGCCAGCAGCTTGATCCAGCGTTCGAGATCAGCCTTGTTTTTTTCAAGAAACACTTTGCCGTCTTTGATAGCCGCATCCCGATATTTTCGCCAACTGTATTCTGCAAACTCCACCAGTTCTTTGCCCAATTCTTTGAAAAACTCATCGAATTTTATCATCGCATTCTCTCCTATCGGTTGGAAATTTCTTCGGGTTTCCGCTTTCCGCTTTCAAGTTCGATAATCGTGTCAAAACCTTCTGCCACCTGTGTTTTGGCTTCTCTGATAAACACTTCGGACAATTTGGATTTTTCTTCCCATCGCTTGAGAAATCCGCCCAGCAATTTGCGATTCGGATCTTTCAGAATTTCCCATTGTCTTGCGGTGATCTCATTCTTGGGTAAGCCTTTGGCATATTCATAAGCCTTCTCGATATTCAGGCGAAGAATCTCTGCTTCCGGGCGGTGTTCGGCAAACGGACGGACTGCTTTATCCATGAGAGCCAATGCTTCAACTTTAAGCTCTGTAGCCTGTTCATAAGCTCTCTGATTAAAATGCGAGATGGTAGAGCATGAGAGAAATATCAGAGAAATGATGATGCAGACAGCAAAACATTTTACATTTTGCACTTTGCGCTTTGAATTTTGCACTGTTCCTACTGTTCCTCTCAGAAAGAGAATACTTTGGACTCTGCAGCCAAATCGATCAGTATCGGACCCGTTGAAATCTTGAAATTGGGCGGAAGATCATCTTCGCTGATAAGCCTTGATTCCGCGCAGGGTTTGCAGACCAGAACCGGAATATTTTTGTCTCGGATAAACTTCAGATAGGTGGAAAGTTCATCTCCGGTCGGGGCTTTGATGTGTTCCGCAATCGTGGGATTGCTCAGATACACCGCATCATCCAGCAGAAAAATCGTTACATCATGCCCTTTCTCAGCCGCAACTTTAGCCAGAAAAAAACATCGGGTTACACGGGTCGGGTCTTCCGTGCCTCTGGACAGTACAAACAAAAATTTGCTCATCGGGGTTTCCTTTCTATATTTAAGATATTACGGGCTAAAATCACACCTTCGCCCGGATAAACTCTGCGATTTTCGACAGGTGTCGGATGGCTGACTTCCTGCCAATGTCCGGGTTGAGGTTCAGAACCTTCTGCTGCCGCAGCACACGGTTTCGAATCTGCCATTTTCGGTGTCTTTCTCAGATCAACTTCGGATACCGGCGCACTAAATTCAATCGGAATATGATTCGGATCAAAAGTATAAATCGAATGGATAAATCCGTGATCTATGGTTTCAGATACCCAGAATCCGGCAGCCTCCAGTTTGTCTCTGATCTCCCACAGATCATCATCGCTGTTCACTCCGAATGAGATATGATCGAAAGCGACCTTTCCCCTGATCGGAACACCGTGATCTTTATAGTCAAGGGGTTCGACACCGTTCCACTCGAAAAAAGCAATCAGATCATGTTCGCTGATTTCAAAGAAATAATGCCGGTATCCGGGGCGTCCGAGTCCTGCAATCAGCCGCATTCCCAGCAAATCTCTCCAGAAACGGATGGTGGCATCCATATCCGCCGTAACCATTGCCAAATGATGAATTCCGGTATATTTTGCCATAGCAAGACAGTTATAAAAGGAATCAGATGATTTTTCAAGAGTTTTTCAAAAATGACATTTTTTACTTTGTCAACTTAGGTCAAAACTGTTAAGTAGTCATCCATTATTACAGAGACTGTGTTTGCAAAAATAGCCCGGAAATTCATCGGAAAGCAGCGAGCTAAATACTTTTCCCTAATTGTCCGGACCATTGAGAGTTGAGATAATGAAAAAAATCGGAAAATTCGAAATTTGTGGGCTTCTGGGCAGAGGCGGCATGGGCAAGGTGTATAAAGTCAGGGTGCCAGTAATCGGTAAAATTGCCGCGCTCAAACTGCTAGAGCCGAACCCGTTTCTGATTGATCTGATCGGCATGAAAGCCATTTACGATCTGTTTCTCTCGGAAGCCGTAATGATGGCAAAGCTGAAGCATCCGAACCTTGCGGATATTCTGTATTTTGATGAAGCTGACGGCAAACCGTTTTATCTCATGGAATATTTTTGCAATAATTTGGGCGTGATGATCGGAGAGAGCTACGACATGGAAAAATCTTCCCGGATGATTTCTGTGGATAAAGCCATTCATTATACCAAGCAGACGCTTGAAGGGCTTGCCTGTCTTCATCATGCCGGAATTGTTCACAGAGACATCAAGCCATACAATATTCTGATTACCACCGAAGATAGCGTAAAAATTTGCGATTTCGGGCTTTCCCGCCTGACGGGCGAAAGCAGATTTTTGGAAAATTCCGAACATCCCAAAGGTTTGAAAGTGGGTTCTCCGTGGTATGCTGCACCCGAACAGGAAGAAAATCCGGATCGTGCAGATTTCACTGCGGATATTTATTCTGTCGGGGTGATGCTGTATCGGATGCTGACAGGGTACTTTCCCGAAAAACGTCAGAAACTTGCCCGATATAACCCTGATCTGAATCATCATTGGGATGAATTTATTGATCATGCCATCATTGCAGACCCGCGTGATCGCTTTCAAAGTGCAAAAGTCATGCTAAAGGAATTGGAAAAGCTCGAATCCGACTGGAACAGCCGAAAGGAAAAACTGTGCAGGACGCCGCTTTTCGAACCTTCGGAACAACTTGCCTGCAAAGTCTTTCCGAATCTCAGAACACAGGCAGTCAAAGCAAATTCTGCCAGCGTATTTCCCACTGATGATCTCAGACTTGCCAAATGTTATCGGCATGAGCTGAAAGACAACGGAGACGAAACGATCTCGGACAAGGCAACAGGGCTGATCTGGGAAAAATCCGGCTCCGACTATCCGATGGACTGGCATCAGGCGCGTGAGTATATCCGAAGTCTCAATATCCGGCGATTTGCAGGATATGATAACTGGCGTCTGCCTACTGTTGATGAGCTTTTATCGCTGATTACCAAGCCGTCTCACGGAGAAGATATCTGTATCGAACCGATATTCGACCGAAAGCAGAAATGGCTGTGGAGCATTGATCGGCGTTCCTACACTTCCGCATGGTATGTGAGCTTGGACATGGGATTTGTGGCTTGGCATGATTTTTCAGGCTCTTATTATGTCAGAGGAGTACGATGACAGAACCGTATTATCTTGCTGCCAAAAATGAAATCGGATTATTCGAAGCCGCGTACCGGGACAGGCTGCCCGTGATGCTCAAAGGACCTACGGGCTGCGGCAAAACCCGCTTTGTGGAATACATGGCATATCGCCTGAAACGTCCGCTGATTACCGTCGCGTGCCATGAAGATTTGTTTGCTTCTGATCTGATCGGTCGCTATATCTTGAAAAATGACGAGACGCTCTGGGTGGACGGACCTCTGACCCGCGCAGTGCGTACCGGCGCGATCTGTTATCTGGATGAAATTGTGGAAGCCCGCAAAGACACGACCGTCGTGATTCATCCGCTGACTGACAACCGCCGGATACTGAATATTGATAAAACCGATGAAACCATCAAGGCGCATCCTGATTTTTTCATGGTCATTTCCTATAATCCGGGATATCAGTCCGTATTGAAAGACCTGAAGCAAAGCACCCGGCAAAGATTTGTTTCTATCGAGTTCGATTATCCCGAAGCGGACAA
Source organism: uncultured Desulfonema sp. (assembly GCA_964564775.1). Lineage (GTDB taxonomy): Bacteria > Desulfobacterota > Desulfobacteria > Desulfobacterales > DYRC01 > DYRC01. The sequence continues at coordinate 12,458 of CAZMDM010000236.1, forward strand.
AGAAACGGAAATCGTGGCGCACGAAGGCAATATTGACAAGGGCATTGCTGCCAGACTCGTGGGCTTGGCACAGAAAATCCGCCATATCCGGGAACACGGCTTGACCGAAGGGGCAAGTACCCGGCTGCTGATCTATGCGGCAAGGCTGATTCGGAATGATATTCCGCCTCAGGAAGCATGCCGGTCTGCAATCTGTCTTCCGCTGACCGATGATGAAAAATTGCAGGAAACCATGAACGAACTGATTGAGGATATATTCTGATATCAGATCAGATAACAAAGGGACACCGATAATGAAGATGCCCCTCTGCCCGAAATAAGAAAAAACTACCAGCGCGAAGATGCTTTGTCAAAACATTCGGGACAAAGCCCCACGAATTCGAGCCGATGCCCGATCACTTTGTAGTCGGTTGAGCAATCCAACTCTCGTTCGATATTGCCTAAAAAATCAATCGGCGCGTCATCCAGCCTGTCGCAATTCATACATCGGATATGATAGTGCTTTTTCGGATTGCCATCAAATCGCCTGAGTGTACCGCTGAGTTCCAATTTCTGGATATCGCCCAACTCGGAAAGCACTTCCAGATTCCGATATACCGTTCCCAGACTGATGCGCGGCAGATACGGACGCACCATACGATACACCTCATCCGCGCTCGGATGAGTATTGCTATCTCTCAATACTTCCAAGATAATTTTGCGCTGACGGGTCATTCGCATATTCTGTTTCAACCCGTTCCCCTGCATCAGAGGCGGCAGATGTGTGTTGTTATCGAGCAAGGCTACCCCCGCTGATCAATAGTCTCCAATATACATCCGTCAGGACCGCAGTAATCACCGATATATTCGGATACGGGACGATATAACCCCGGCTTGGCTGCTGCTTGAGCATATTTTTCTTCGATTACATGAGCGCTCCAGCCCGCG
>CAZMDM010000237.1:0-14342 GCA_964564775.1 uncultured Desulfonema sp.
TATTCGGTGATGTGTATGAGCATCAGACAGGATTAACCGCAAGGGACAAGTTAGGGAGCATTTCGCGCAGTATCTATGTTCTGCAGCCACAAAGGTCTGCCGGTGGTCGTGTCAATCAGTGTAACCTGATTGTCGCCGATAGTAACTGTTGCCGCAAAGATTTTCTGAGAACCGTCGGGCATGGTTACTTTATATCCGTCAACCGTAACCGTGTCGCCGACTGCCGGGCGTGCAATCCCCAGACTTTCCCAGTATTCCGCGGGTCCGATGCCTTCCACAGCAATTACTTCGGTGCCGTTGTTGATTTTCAATCCGTCATGATTTCCGACTTCGCTCACCGTACCCGTGATGATAACCGCTTCACCGGAAAGAATATTCATCATTGGTTTATCGGGATGTTCGCCTTTGCCCATCGGACACTTTCCCTTATCCGTAGATGTCGTATCTGTTGTTGCCGTAGAAGCAGTATCCGTTGTTCCGCTCGCCGACCTTTTCGTTACATCGTTTGTTTGCTTGAAATTTCCTCCGAAACTGCTGCCTGCAATTATCAAACTTACAATCACCATCACGATCAGACTTCTGATTTTCATGCTAAGACCTCCCAAGTTCATGTTTTGCTTAATTATCGCCTTAAGCTGTCTTCTATATAATCAAAATACGTGCCAGACATATTTTTTTAAATAAATACAATATTATATTATAAAATATAGCTTCTAAAACTTCGACAAACACGGTTTTTTGCTCGACAATAGTGTCGAAAGGCTTATAAAATATAGCCCTTGCTAAAAAAACTATTGCATACGGACGTGTCTTTTGGATATACTCAGAAAAAAAGTTAACCAATTTTCGGAGGTGTGTGATGAGAAAAGCTGTGGCGCTGATTCTCTTTATCTTGGTGTGTGGAACCAATTCTTTGTATGCTGAAACCGTTATTATGGATAATTACGGATTGGATTATCATATAAAGGATTATATCACTGTTTATGATGGCTATTCGATTTACGGATTGGAAATTGTGGATAGCATTAACGGAGACATATCTTACGGGCTATTGGCAATCAATCCTTCTCCGGTGTCCTCTTTTCCCTTTGTTATCGTAGGATTTGAAGACTCGAAATACTGGAGCTTTACAATTCAAGGCTATTGGAAAGGAGATGGTACCGTTGCATATCTGAGTACAAATAATGTAAAAGAAATCGGATATGTTACACTATCTTTGGGTGAGCCGAGATATTGAAGTAAAAAATATCCTTGTATCAATACTTCGGACACTTTTAAGCATTAAGGCTTTGTTTTTTCATATCCACAGCCGGATGTTTTCCGATTTTTTTCAATATCAGCTCGGAAGCGGGGTGCATACAAACACAACCGTGAACCCCGATTGCTCAGGATTCACCGGCTGCATTTGTAAGGCTTTCATTCCTTCTGCTTCAATTCCGTCTGAGTCTGAGATATGCCGGAAGCATCAGCAGTCGGCTGAGGTTCGGGTGCAGGTGTTATCACAGAGGCTTTCTGAAGAGATTCCAGCCTGTTTTTCAGTACACCGATTTCCTCGACATGTTTATCGCACTCCCGATTCAGCGTTTTCACGGAGCGTTTGGCTTTGAACAATTCGATAAAATCAATAATATAGCAAAATAAAAATCCCGAAACGAAAAATCCGACAAACACAATGCCGTTCAAGGTCTGAGGGGTTTCATACTGCCAGAACCAGAGATTGATCTTTAGCTTCTGGGGAGAAGCAAAGAACTCGAGATTCTGAGAAATAATCAGGGTTATCGCTGCGATCATCAAGCCCCAAAACATAATCTTCACGATTCTCATAGCATTAACTCCCTTTCAGGGGTGCAATAGCATGTTCGGGACAAATCTGAGCGCAGACCGAACATCCGGTACACAGATCAGGGTTGATATTGACCCGCCCGTCTTTGACATAAAATGCGGGACATCCGAAATCATTGATACAGTTGCGATGATTTTTGCATTTATCCGTAACCTGAAAGCGATTTCCTTTTAGTTTTTTCAGGCTCTTGGCATAGAGCATACAGGTTTCCCGCGAAATAATCACGGAAACCCCTTTGAAATTCAATGCTTCCTGAATCGCCGCAATGCTTTTCTTTATGTTGAACGGTTTGATCACGGTTACATGTTCCACGCCGATGCCTCTGACCACATTTTCAATCGAAACCCGTCCGTAGCCGTCTAAGTTCAGTTCCTGCATATCCACGCCCGGATGCGGCTGATGGCCGGTCATGGCAGTCGTACCGTTATCCAGAATCACGAGCGTAAAATTGTGATTGTTGAATACCGCATTGACCAGCCCCGGAATACCGGAATGAAAAAAGGTGGAATCGCCGATAAAGGAAATCACTTTTTTATCAGTTACTTTGGAAAATCCGCAGGAGGTTCCCACAGATGATCCCATGCAGATCAGAAAATCCGCCATGGAAAGCGGCGGCAGCACCCCCAGAGTATAACAGCCGATGTCGGACGGATAAATGGTTGCCATGCCTTCTGCCGCTTTTTTCACCGCATAATACGTTGCCCGGTGCGAACATCCCGCGCAGAGATTGGGCGGACGCTGAGGCAGTTCGGGAACATCGGAGATATCGAGTGTCTGTGTCGGCTGATATGCGATATTGAAATAGGAAGCGATAATTTTCCGAACCAACGCTGGGTCAAATTCATAGAGCCGTGAAAAAAGCTTATCCCCCTTGCCGCAGATCGGGAGTGTGAGTTTTTCTTCCTGTGCAAAGGCTTTGACCGCTTCTTCCATGTACGGCTCGCCTTCTTCGATGACAAGTACTTTATCGCAGGATTTGAGAAAATCTTTGATTTTCCTCTCCGGCAGAGGATGAGAAAAGCCGATCCGCAGAATACTGACCTGTTTTTCAAGCTTCAGGTCTTTGATCGCGTCTGCCGCATAATTGTAGCTTACGCCGTTGCAGATGATGCCGTATCTGCCATTGCCTTCGATAAAATTGTATTTGCAGTTTTCCGAGATTTCTTTGGCAGCTTGGAGATTTTGCAGCAATTTCACATGAAGCTTTCGGGAAACTGCCGGAATAGTAACATAATTGAACGGGTCTTTTTCAAAATCGCCTTTGCTAACTCTCGGTCTGATGGTTCCAAGCGTTACCGGGGCAGTCGAATGATTGATACGTGTCGTGGTTCTGAAAATCACCGGCTCCTTCAGTTTTTCGGAAAGATCGAACGCATACGCCACCATATCCTTTGCCTCTTCCACCGAAGACGGCTCCAGCATGGGAAGCCCACCCATTTTGGCATAATAGCGGTTGTCCTGCTCATTCTGGCTGGAGAACATAAACGGGTCGTCCGCGCTGATCAGCACCAAACCGCCTCTGACACCGACGTATGCCAGAGTCATCAGCGCGTCAGCCGCCACGTTGACGCCGACATGTTTCATAATTGCCATGCTTCGGACACCCGCGTTGGCAGCAGCCGAGGCTACTTCCAACGCAGTTTTTTCATTGACGCTGTATTCGAAATACAGATCGCTTTCTTTGGAAATCTGAAATAAATTCAAAGATATTTCCGAAGAAGGCGTTCCGGGATAGGTGCTGGCAAACGCAACGCCTGCTTCGATTGCGCCTCTGGTGATGGCTTCATTGCCCAGCAGAAGCATTTTTTTATTCGGGGTATCGCTCAGAAGTTTGTGCATGATAATGTTTCTCCAAGTTCTTTATACGGATTCTGAAATAATACGCTCTGCAACACTGGCAAAGGCTTTGCTGACAATCGAGTCTTGATATAATGCCTGATAGGATGTCCCTGCGTCTCCGCAGGCAACCACATTCGAATCAAAGGGAATTTTTCCCAAAAACCGGATTCCTGCCTGAAATGCGGTTTTTTCTCCGCCGCCCATGCCGAACATTTCGATTTCACAGTTGCAGTGCGGGCAGTGAAATCCGCTCATATTTTCGATCAGACCGAAAATGTCCATATTCACGGTTTTGCAGAAACTGATGGATTTGCGGACATCCGCAAGCGATACTTCCTGCGGCGTGGTAACAATCACGGCTTTGGCTTCGGGAATGGCGTGAGCAATGGTGATATGTTCATCCCCGGTTCCCGGCGGAGAATCGATAATCAGATAATCCAAATTTCCCCATGCCACTTCGCCGATAAACTGACGAATGACAGAATGTTTGATGGGACCCCGCCAGATAATCGCGTCATCTTTGCCGGGAGTCAAGGATTCGATAGAAACCGCAGTCAGGTTCGCCGAATATTTCATCGGAACCAATTTCTGCTCGGCATTGAGTCCCAACATGCCTTTGAGTCCCAGCATTCTCGGCACATCGGGTCCGTGAATATCCACATCCATAATTCCGACTTTGAATCCTTTTGATGCCAAAGCAATGGCAAGGTTGACCGATACGCTGGTTTTTCCCACCCCTCCTTTGCCGCTCATAATGATAAACTTATGTCTGATGTTGTTCAATGCGCTTCGGATTGCCGCATCTTCCTCGATTTCCTGTTTTTTCTGTCGTCTGACACCGCAGGATTTCCTCGAACTCTTTTCATCCATGATACGCTCCGTTGTTAGGTAATACGCTGAAAATACTCATGCTTACATGATGGACAATTTTCGGGATCCGATTTCCCCCGCCCTTCCCAACGATGTTTGCATTTGTTACACATATATTCTGATACCTTGTCTGTCAGAGCATAGTTTCCGCCCTGAATGTGAATGGCTTTTCCGTTAATCAGAGCATCGGCAATAATTTTACGGGTATTTTGGATAATTCTTCCGAAAGTGGCTCTGGAAACCCCCATCTGTTTTCCCGCGTCTTCATAAGACATGCCCATAAGATCAGCCAGACGAACCGATTCCCGTTCATCTATGGTCAGACGGACTTCTTCAAGCTCGGACATCGGAATGCCGCGAGGCTTGAAATAGCTGATGTCAGGATTGAATGAGACAAAACGGGTCTTCTTGGGTCTTACCATCTGCTATCTCCTTGCTCCTAATGGGATTATACTCAAAAGCATGATGACAATTAAGAGTTTTCAGGATTTTTGTCAAGAATTATTCGGTTCATTCAAAGCCTGCTGTTTCAATGTTGATATGATTGTTCTTTTAAAGATATTTCATCATCATCATCAAGACTGTCAATATGTTCATAACTTTTCAATGTATTGATTATGTTGATGATAGTTTCAAAAGTTATCAACAATCCCATGTTCATAACTTGTTCATAACTTCGGAGTTATCAACTATTAAATTTTTTGTGTTCATAACTGCCGGGTTATGAACAAGTTATTGACAAAGTTATGAACAATGTATGCTAAATACTGGTTATCATTTTTGAAATTTTGTGATGGACAAGCTGTCGGGCATGTCGGGGGCTGATGTTCAGAAGTGAAATACCACAGAAGAATACAGCGTATGCTCGCTCAGATCCTGAGAAAAACCCAACTTTTTCAGGATCGAATCTCCGATATTATTCCCGAATCTGAATTGATACGCAAAGTCGATATGAATTTTTCCGATGCCGATTCCCGAACCCAGACTGATACCGAAGATATCATCAGCTCTGCCCTGCGCGGGAGCAGGATCGTAGAATACGCCTGCACACAACGGAATGATGTATTTTTTTGTGATAATCAGATATTCGGCACCGATACGAACCTGATGCGTGGGGCCGATATCGGATTCATCGAAAGATTTTCCCGTAATCGGTGATGTTTCATGTCCTTGTGAATCCGTATGAACAAAATCCCCCCATTCTGTGCGGTAAATATCCAAAGAAGCCATAAAATTATGCGTGAAGCGATACGCAGCTCCGATACCGAAAGACATCGGCATTTTCAGAGTCTCATCATCAGAAAACGAGTTGTACGAAGGCTTTGAGTCTAAATCGGGCATATCAGGATAATGGCGGGAAGAATATAATGATTTTTCATGCGTTAGGTCTGCTTTGAACGGCGTTTTCAACACCGCGCCGATGGTCAGCTTTTCGATAGGACGCCACAGCAGCCCGAAATTCGCATTGAAGCCCCTGAATGAATAGCTGTCCGTACTTTTGTACAGAGATTGGGAACTATAACCGCTGAAATTTTCTTTTCCTGCGATGATTATCTCCTGCTCCCATTTATTCGGCGTCAGTCCGTTATCCCAGAAATTCAGGGTGAATCCGGCATAAAAGTTTCTGACAAGCCGCACGCTGTAAGCAATACCGATAGCGGACAATTCTCCGTCCTGATGATACTCCGCATCGCTTTTCTCCGAATCCCGGATAACGGAGAAATTCCACTCGCGGGTAAAATCGTATAATCTCTGATAATTCAGCGAAACAATCATATTGCGTTCCAAAAATCGGAACGGATATGCGGCACTCAGATAGTTGAGAGTTGATTGAGATACGCTTTGTGAGCCGTTTCCGACCGGATTCGCACTGAAGCGCTTGTCTTCGACTCGGTGAAACATATCGGAAACAACAGAGGCTTCCGGCGATCCGAGCTGCACCAGACCGCCCGGATTCCAAGATGCGGCAGTAGCATCATCGGCAATCGCAATAAACGCTCCCCCCATGCCCAAGGCTCTTGCGCCGGAACCGACCGGATTCGGGGTGAGAAATTCGAGTCTGTCGAAATAATCTGCCGCACACAGATACGCGGGCAGAAAAATCAGCATCAGACAGAAAAAAAACAATCGTTTCATTTGGTCACCAATTTTTGTCCTGTTTTCAGTTTGGGAAGACAATCCGTATCAAAAGGTTTTGCAGATGACATTTTTTCAAGTACTTCCTGAATACGGGCAATTCCCAGTTCCTTCGGAGTTGTTCCCAGAATTTTGCCAGTGTCCGGGTCTTTTTTGGGCTGCCCTTCTTCGAAAAAGATCACCTGCATTCCTTTTTTGATGCGTTTTTCTTCACCGAGATTGATAAAGACAGTTTTATCCTCAATATCCACAATTTTTCCTTCGAGCAGAGGAAATTCATCGCAGAGCTTTATCGTCAGAATCCGACATAGCTTTCTGATAAGTTCGGGATTTGCGATATCTTCCTCGAACACACTGGGTGTGGCGATAACATCCGAGCTTTGGCGATCTATGACATAAGACTGAATCGTCAGCGATTTTGTATTTACGGTGATTGTACCGGTCAGAACCATATCCGCATGTACTTCATTCGCCAAACGGACAGCAGCAGTTTCATTGTCTGCTTGTGAAGCCGTTATAGCCGATGCTTTCTTTTTCATATCAAAGCGTTTGCTTGTGTACAGACTGTCAAATAAGAAATCTTCAGCAGGCGTTCCCGGATTACCGATAATTCTGAAAGGAAACACTGCCAGAGACATTCTGGTTTTGAAAATCTTGGGTTTTTCCATTGTAATGATGATTTTTTTTTCTGTCCGATTGCCGAGTTGATCGAAACATTCGATCTTAAACTCATTATCGCCCTCGATCAGAGGGGTCAGAAAATCCAGATGCAGATTTTTGCCGGGACGTTTGGATATTTTTTGTCCGTTGATCCGAATATTTTGTATGCCGCTCTTATCGTAGGCATGAATTTCCAGCCAATCGTGATCTGTGAAAACGGTTTGAGTATTGCTCCGATTTTTGATTTCAACAGTAGGCGCAACATTATCCGGTGAAAAAATTTCGCAATCAGAAGCGGAATCGCTGTCACTTGCACGATGGTTTCTTACATTTTCAGTCTTTACAATCAGCACAAACTGACCATTCTGATCATCAGCCGCCTTCAGCCGCCCCATGACAGGACGCTGACGCCCTTTTTTCACGACAGACTGCCATACGAGGTTATACAGCAACTCTATATCAACAACATTGTCTGTATTATCTTTCAACGCTTTGAGAAAATAGGTGGCGAACAAACTGTGATTGCTTTTTCCATCCGTATCACTGACCGGCTCTATGCCTCCTGATGCAATGATCTGCCTCGATTTTTTCATTGCGAGTTCCACAACTTTCTGTGTGTAATCGCCGCTATTCGCCGCAGGCGTTGATTGATCGGAAGGGTTTCCTCTCGATGATGCAATCAATATTGCTTTGTCATCCGCAGGAGTCGGCGAAATTTCCTGTAACAGCGTGCCGCTATAACAGGAATCTGCGATCACCAGTATATTTTTGCCGCGAACCGTCTCAGCGCCGACAATATTTCGCACTGCGGAGTTGGTAATCCATGTGCTGCGATCCTCTTTGTGCCCTTCGACAGGAATCCAATATCCATCTCCAGTGAGATGATCCGACTCCCCGTGACCGGCAAAGTAAATCAGAAAATTATCATGCTCTCTCAGACCACATGCCATTTTTTTCATCTGCCCGATGATATTTTCCCATCTGGCATTGTTATCTGTGAGCATTGTGATATTCTTTTCTTCAAATCCGTAACGTCCGATCAGAATATCTTTCAATGCCAGCGCATCATTTACAGCAGTTTCAAGCGGTTTCCATTCATGGTAGCGATTGATACCGATAATCAGCGCGTAGTAATTTCCGATATTCCGATATTCTTTGATTGTCTTTTCCGTTGTAACGATTCCGCGAGTGTCGGAAACCAGAGACGCCGATAACTTCGGTATGTCGGAAGAACGATATGATGGTTTGGCAATTTCAGCCTGTGTCTGATTTCCGGCAATATCCTCGGCAATGACAATAATCTTTTCCGAGGATAATCCGAGCGGATAATTCAGTACAAATTCACGAGATGCATTCGCAGGGATGATCCGGTCATTGATCCTGATTTCTCTGATGCCGCTGTCATCGAGCGCATATCCTCGGATCAGATAGTTTCCATCCTCCGAAATTTCCGGCTCTTCAATACTCAGAATCGGTCCGGTGCGATCACACAGAACTTTTCGAGTGATCTGCGTCAGTTTGCCGCTTAAATCCCTGACCTGAACGGTAATCGGATTTTCGCCGGGAATAATCGGAACTTTTTTTTCAAAACGGATACGGGGGGCAGACAGATCAATGCGTATGGGCGATCCGTTGACCTGAATTTCTTTGACAAAGGTATCGTCTGTTGCATTGCCGCGGATGGTAACACTGAAACGATTCGAAATGGGTTCAGGCGGATCGATCAGGATTTCAGGCGGATCCGAGTCAAGATGATTCTGTTCGATCCGTAGTTTGCGGGTTTTATCCAGATAGTATTCGGCTTTTGCAGATTTTTCGGAAGACAGAGAAATTTCCAGTTCCTGAATCGCCTCGGAATAACGTTTCTGATAAAACAGGCTGATGCCGAGTTCCCGATGCGGAAAATAATCCATGAGATGTCTGCCATAAGTGCGGGTGCGGAAATGATCCGTATCCCACATTTTCAGGGCTTCCCTGAAATCTTTTTCCGCTTCCTGCCAAAATTCGCCGTCTGCAAACGAAAGTCCGCGTTCATAATAATCCCACCAGCGATCCGAAAACACGCTTTTGGTAACCCCATAGAATTTGCCGTCTTTTTCAACGGGCTTGTCCGAAACATTCTGACATGAGAGGGTGAAACACAGCAGCGCAGCTAAAATGACAGCTTCATTTTTCAGTATTTTTTTCATATCCGCACCTATTGACCTATTGTTTCTTCAACGTGTCTGTATCCATCTTCCAAATCAGGGGATCATCCGGGAATCCGGCATAATACAGGGTGAATGAATAGATATCTCCCCTGTATTCGGCTATCAGATTCAGTCCGAGATCACTGCCGACAGCCAGACATGCGGTCGGTCCGTCCGGAATCTGCACGAAACTGCCGATGTCCATCTTCCATCTCAGCGGGTCCGAAGGCTGCGGAGAGTGAATCAGCGCGAAGCGGTAGCGGTTTCCGTTATACTGAGCGCAGGAAATCTCCGGTTTCAGGTCATCTCCAACATGTCCGATATACAGATAGCTTTCCGGAATGCTGATGTATCCGGTATCATAATCCGGTGGCGGAGAAGGATGTATAGGATTCAGCTGTATATTTCTGACAGTGATTCCCCACTCTGTTACCGATACTTCCGCGGTCGCGGTCTGATAACCGGGAGCCTCGACGGTGATGAGGAATGTCCCCGCGGGATGGGGCGGCATGAGAAATTTTCCGTTAGGAAGGCTTGTCGCGCAGACATTGCCGTCCGTATGAATTTTTGCCCCCGCGACAGGATTGCCGTAACTGTCCGAGATCGTTCCTCTGATATCTCCGGGAAAAGCCGAGCCGATTCGGATTCCCAGTCCGATGAGCGTGTTCAGAGAAAGAGGTCCGTCCGAAGGCTCATTTCCGATGCCGTTGCCGCTGTCATCAAGGCGGGATAATCCGAGAGCTGAAAGAAAGCCGATGCTATCCGCCGCATACCGGAAAGAATCCCGGACATTCACGCCGCTGTGTATGCCGTTCCAGAAAAAATATGAGAACACATTGCCGATATCCGGGAGAACAGCAGCCGGAGATGTGTCCGAAGTCCCGGAAATCAGAATCCGCTCTTTTCCCTGCGGCGGTTTCAGCAGAGGAATAAAACTTCCCGAATAATCAGAATCACAGACAACAATGATTTTGCCGGATATTTTTTTCTGAAGATTGTTCAGCCACAGATTCAGAGTGGCTGCGGACAGACTTTCCGTATTACTGATGCGAAATGAACCGGGAGAACCTTTTCCGACAAGATACACCAGCACATCATGGGTATCTGCCGAAGCACAGTTCTCCAGAATCAGACGCAGGTTATCTGTTGTGGGAGTCTTCATGTTAAATATGTTTTTATCGGTGTATCTCTGAAATCTCAGAGCATCATCCGCCTGTTTCGCATTCTTTTCTATGAGATTATACGGAGCTCCTGCCACGATAACCGCTTTGTCTTCTGAAACGTTCAGTTCTGATGGATAAATGAGGGAGGGAACAGAGGTATTCCCGTTTCTGTCTTCGGCATAAACCGCGATACGGATGTTCCGAATATGATAATTCTCATAAATTCCGGTATATTTTTTTTCATCATTGTTATCCGGCATCAGTTCGAAGGACGGGAGTTCCACAACGGGTCTGCTCAGTATTCCGATATTATAATCAGACGGCATGATGACTGCCCATACACGGGCAATGCCGTCTTTTCCGCCAGCCGTTGCAGTACAGGTGATTCTGTTCCCGGTGGATGTACATTCAATCACCGGTACTTCCCGGTTATAGGAGGTTCCGTTGCCGATGAAGACTTCGCCGGAAATACCACTGCCGATTCCAATCATCGGATTCTGGAATTCCGCAACAGCCCGTTGCGCGGAATCGAAGGATTTTCCCACAGGATTTCCGTTGAAAATATCTGACCAGAAAGCATCCGAAAAAGACAGCGATCCCTGGGAGATGAAATAGGCATCCTCATCCGCAGCGGTGCTTGTGATGACGATTCTGTTTTCTGCGGGGGAGAGAACCGGAACAAAGCTGCCGGACATGCACGCGTCATAGATCACGATTACCCTTTTATCCGGATCGCTTTTCTGATACTGGCTCAGCCACAAATTCAGCTTGTCGGCAGATAAAGTCTCGGAATCGCTGAGCCAGAATCTGTTGTTTTGTCCATGATCCGTCAGATAAATAATAAGCATATCCGAATCCTCAGCCCAAGTGATAGCGGTTTCGATCTTATTCATGGTCGGTATGCCTGCAATATCATCGGCTTTGCCGTTGTTGTCCAGATCGAGTCCGGTTTCGTAGGACAGATAATAAATTTCGGACTTATCAAATCCCTGATGATTGAGAGAACGGTAAGCAAAATCAGCCACCATCCGGGTGGAATCCCATAAATGATTACCCGGAAAAGGACCTCCTCCGGCTACGATGATGGCTTTCGAAATTTTTTCATTCGGATCAGTCTTTCTGAAAGCCTGAATGCGGTTATTTTCGGAATCCGATACATACACAATGCCATCGGAACTCACCCATAGGTATTGCGGGCGATTGAACTGACCGGGATTCGATCCGAATTCCCCGAATGCGGTTATGAAATTTCCTTTTTGATCAAACTTCTGAATACGGTTATTTTCCTGATCTGCCACATAAATAACATTATCTTTATCAATAGTTATACCGCAGAAGCCTGAAAGTTCTCCTTCTCTGCTGCCGCATTTTCCCCACTGACTGATAAAACTACCTTCCGCGTCAAATTTCTGAATCCGACAGTTATATTTCGTATCGGTTACATATACATTATCGTAACTGTCAATCGCTATGCCAAACGGACGATTGAACTGGATTTTGTCGCTGCCGAGTTTTCCCCATGTTTTTATAAAATTACCTTTCGAATCAAACTTCTGAATCTGATGATTTTCCCAATCCACCACATAAATATTGCCATTGCTGTCCCCAGCTATTGCAGAAGGTTCTTTGAGCGGTGAGTCTTTTCCTCCTGTCAGGCTCAACTGAAATACTCCGTTTTCATCAAACTTCTGTATGCGATTGTTCATCGTATCTGCCACATACACAAATCCGTTGCTGTCAACAAAGATACCGTAAGGCAGATTGAACTGTCCGTTTCCGCTGCCTTTGCTGCCCCACTGCATAATGAATGTACCATCTGATTTGAACTTCTGAATCCGATAATTGTTTTTATCTGCTACATAAATGAAGTTGTTGTTATCTGTGGCAATCCCTTGGGGAAAATAAAATTCCCCTTTTCCGCTGCCCTGACTTTTCCACGCGGCTACGAATTTTCCTTCGGTGGTAAATTTCTGAATCCGGCGATTATTCCAGTCTGTGGTATAAACAAATCCTTTTCCGTCTGTGGCAATACCGGATGACAAATTGAATTTTCCATCTTCGGTACCTAAACCGCCCCATACATTCTTAAATTCTCCGTCCAAGGTGAATTTCTGAATCCGGTCATTGTTCCCGTCAACAACATAAACAAACTCTTTATCAACCGCTATTCCCGAAGGCGAATCAAATTCTCCGTTACCTTTTCCCTTGTTACCCCATTCTTTTATCAATAGCCATTGGGTATCCGCAAACCTGAATTTCCGAATCCGATGATTTTCCGCATCCGTAATATATACATCGCCGACGCTGTCAATAGCTATTCCGCAAAGGACATTCGATTCTTTACCCTGATCTCCCCATCGGGTAATAAAACTTCCATTCGAATTGAATTTGTAAATCAGATGGTTATATCCGTTCACCCCATATACGAATCCGCTATTATCAATCGCTATTCCCGAAGGTTTGAATATATCTGTATTGTTATTGCTCCATGCGGCTATGAATTTTCCATCCGAGTCGAATTTCTGAATTCGGGAATTCAGAGTATCCGCAACATACACGAATCCTTGATCATCAGCAGCTACTGAGTATGGTGAATTGAACTGCCCATTATTTCTGCCTTTGCTTCCCCATTTGCTTACAAATTGTCCGGCTACGGAGAATTTCTGAATCTGATGATTCTCCGTGTCTGCCACATACACAAATCCCTTCCGATCCGTTGCAATGCCTCTTGGCATGTTGAAATACCACGGCTGCTGCAATACCGTAAATAATCGTTGGAATTTATAGCTTTCTCCCGATATGGCAGACGCCGGAAGAAAAAATATCGTCCAAAATACGATTGCTTTTATCAAATCCGGTTTCATAGATTCCTCCTTTATCTTAACTGGTTAACCTTTTGCAGATATAAAACATCCCCTCAAAACCGACCTTGCCATCTCCGTTCACGTCAGCCTCAGAAGTGGCATAGTATTTATTTCTGGGTAATGGTTCATCTCTGACTGTCCGAACCATGATTCACAGGATTAAAAGACTGCCATGATTTTTCAATCCCGTTAATCATAAAATCCTGAAAATCCCGGTTCTGACAATGAAAAAAATCAGTTCCGGGTGAACCATTACCTATTTCTGAAGTGATAAATTTTCAATTCCGCGAATCCCGGTTCAGACAACATGCCGTATCCAAAGTTCTTTGCCCTGAAATGCCACAGCAATCTTGAGTATTTTCCGAATCCAGGCAGCTTCCAACTCCGCAGCATATTTTCTTTCCTCAATCTGAGCTAACGCCCGGTCAAGCGTCTGTTCGGGCGTTTCGTTATCCTCCTCATCAACCTTTTTGAATTCGATGATAATCCCATGTTTTTCAGCATTACGAGGTTTCAGCATCAGATCATACCGTCCGTAGCCCGATTCACGATTGGATCGTATTTCGTATTTCCCGGACATCCATACCAGCATTCCCAGAACCAGCGCGTGATAGACTTTTTCCGGCTCATTGCCAAGATCATGGTAACTCATGATCTGCATGACGATCTTTTTCAGCATCCGCCCGAACAATTTCATATCCCCGTTTTCCAAGGCTCTGAGCATCTCCTCAAGCTCGCTGTGGCGGGTTTTCTCAGCGAACCATGTTCTGATCAGCTC
>CAZMDM010000238.1:0-4884 GCA_964564775.1 uncultured Desulfonema sp.
TGAAGACATGCAGCGCCACCCGTCCGAGGTTTCCGGCGGCTTTCAGGTGCGTCTCAATCTTGCCAAAGTATTGGTTTCCGAGCCTGATCTGCTGCTTCTGGATGAGCCGACCAACTTTTTGGACATCACGTCCATTCGCTGGATCGAGCGATTTCTGAATACTTGGCAGCACGAACTGTTGCTGATTACCCACGACCGGAGCTTTATGGACAAAGTGGTAACGCACACGGTTGCCATTCACCGCAAAAGAGCCAAGAAAATCGAAGGCAATACGGAAAAGCTCTATGCCCAGATTGCTCAGGAAGAGGAAATTTATGAAAAAACCCGGCAGAATGACGAGCGCAAACGCAAAGAAGTCGAGTTGTTCATCTCCCGGTTCCGGGCAAAAGCGCGGCTTGCCAATATGGTGCAGTCCCGCATCAAAACATTGGCAAAGATGGAAAAGCGCGATAAGCTCGAAAATCTGAAAACGCTGGAATTTTCCTTCCGATATAAGCCGTTTCAGGGAAAAATTGCGCTGACGGTGGAAAATCTGTCATTTTCGTATGATACGGAGCATCCGCTGATTCGGGATTTTTCACTGAGTGTTGCCGCGCAGGATCGCATCTGCATTATCGGCAGAAACGGCAGAGGCAAGACCACGCTGATCAAACTTCTGGCGGAAATTCTTGAGGCGCATACCGGAAAAATCAGCTATAATCCCAATATCATCAAAGGATTTTATGAGCAGACCAATATCAAAACGCTGGTGGATAACCGGACAGTGGAAGACGAAATCATGTGTTCTTCGCCGGATATGGAGCGGCTGAGAGCGAGAAATATCTGCGGCGCGATGATGTTCGAAGGCGATGATGCGCTCAAAAAAATCGAAGTGCTGTCCGGCGGAGAGAAAAGCCGGGTTATGCTTGGAAAACTTTTGGCAACGCCTCTGAATATGCTGCTTCTGGATGAGCCGACCAACCATCTGGATATGGATTCCTGCGATGCCATGCTCGCGGCTCTGGACAATTTCAAAGGCGCAGTGATTATGGTTACACACAATGAGATGTTTCTTCATGCACTCGCGAACCGTCTGGTAATTTTCAGAAATAACGGCATCGAAGTGTTTAACGGCGGATATGCGGAATTTCTGGAAAAAGGCGGATGGGAAGATGAAGAAGAGTGCAAAGTGCAGAGTGCAGAGTGCAAAGTCAATGGTGATGATTCAAAGCTGAACAAAAAAGAGTTGCGCCGGATTCGCTCGGAAATCATCAATGAACGCTCGAAAATCATCAAGCCGCTGGAGAAAAAAATTGCCAAAGCTGAAAATGATATTGAGGCAAATGAGAAACAGATTGCTCTGCTTCATGAGGAAATGCTGATTGCTTCGACAGCCAAGCAGGGGGAGAAAATCAAAAATATTGCGATTTCCATCCGTTCCTGTGAAACCGCGATTGAAAAATTATTCGAGGAATTGGAAACGCTGACTGTGGAATATGATAAGCAGAATGCGGTTTTTGAGAAAAAACTCGCTCTGTTGGGAGAGGACTAGTTTTTTCATAGCTGTTAGGGAGAATCTATCAAGCTATTGAATTGCTCAATTGTTTTATCATGGCAATCCTGAAAATTCCGTTTCAGGCAAGCAGAGAAAGAAGATAATAGCGGAGTCAGAGCTGTATTTGAATGGCTGCATAAGGATGCAGACTGATAGAAGAAAATATTTTGGAAAAGCCTGATTCGGACAGAGAAAGGGGAACAAATAATAATGTCTGCTAACGCTGTCATCCAAAGGAAATTGGAAGTATTCGATAACACAATGAATAAGCTCAGAGGATATCTTCCGGTGAGCTATGAAAAGCTTTGCGAAGATTGGGGATTGCAGAAGATTGTCGAGCGTTCTCTCCAGATTCTGGTCGAAATTATGATTGATATTGCATATCGGATCATTGCCAAAAAAGGCGATGTCGCGCCGCAGGTATCGGCAGATGCGATTCGAAAGCTGAAAGAATACGGAATTGTTCAAAATGATCAGGTTTATTCCAAAATGGTGAAGTTCAGAAATTTTTTAGTCCATAATTACGATTCGCTGGATACAGCTATCCTTTATGAAATCATAAGCAAACGGATGAGCGATTTTGAGCAGTTCAAATATGAAATCCTCGCAAGCAAAGATATTTGACTTTACGCTTCTGAAACAGAAGCTCTCTGAACAGGAAAATGTGATAATGGCATTCGTATTCGGTTCCGCCAGATACGGCGAACAGATAACGCCGGATTCGGATGTGGATATTGCAGTTTGGCTCAGAGAACCGTCCGCATTGGATGACAGATTGTTTTTACTGGAATTATGTCAGAAAATCCTGCAATTTGACGATATTGATCTGTGTTTTCTGAATACGGCGAGTACGCTGCTTCGCTTCGAAGCATTGTCGGGAACAAAGCTGCTTATCAGAGATACGGAGTTTTATGCGGATTTCTTTTCAAAAACATGCCGTTATTATGAAGACGACATGATGTGTCTGGAACAGAGTCGGCGGATATGGCATGAAATTCATGGAGAAAAAATCACTCAGTTGAATTCTGACAATATTGAAGGGATAATATCAAGGTGAGCAAAGAACGCATATTGGTCATAGATGATGAGGAAGATATTCTGGAATTGGTCAGATACAATCTGACTGCCGAAGGATATACGGTAGTTTGCAGAGATTCGGGAGAAAACGCTCTCGGTCTTGCCAGATCCGAGCCATTCGATCTGATTATTCTCGATCTGATGCTGCCCGGAACAGACGGAATTACCATTGCAAAAACCTTGAAATCGGACAGCAAAACCCGTAATATTCCGATTATTATGCTGACTGCCAAAAGCGAAGAAGAAGATATTGTTGCCGGATTGAAACTTGCGGATGACTATGTAACCAAACCATTCAGTCCGAAAATTCTGAGCGCCAGAGTCCGGGCGGTTATTCGCAGAAGCGGAGAAGACTCTTCCTCGGACATGATGCGGCTCGGTGAAATCAGCATTGATACAAAGCGGCGAAAAGTCGAGGTCAGCGGCGAAACTGCGGAGTTATCTTTTACCGAATTTCAGATTCTGCTGTGTCTGATGAAACGTCCCGGATGGGTTTTTTCCCGATCCCAGATTGTGGATGCTGTTCGGGGGAATAATTATCCGGTAACAGACCGCAGCGTGGATGTCCAGATTGCAGGGCTTAGAAAAAAGCTCGGAAGTTTCGGAAATTATATCGAAACAGTTCGAGGTGTGGGATATCGCTTCAGAGAAGACTACCAAGAGTAAAGGCGACTTGGATATCCGAACCTCTATCTCTCTTAACACGTAACACCTGACACAAAACCATGTACAACACATTTTTCGGATTCAAAGAAAAGCCGTTTCAGTTGGTGCCGAATCCTGCATATCTGTTTTTAAGCAAAAGCCATGAAGAAGCTTTGGCACACTTAAGTTATGCTGTATCTCAGGGAGATGGATTCGTCGAAATCACCGGCGAAGTCGGTACCGGGAAAACCACGCTCTGCCGGGTATTTCTTGAAAATATGGATAAAACTACCGAAGTTGCCTATATTTTCAATCCGATCATGGATGGGCTTCAATTGTTGAAAACCATCCATGAAGAACTGGGAATTTCTTCCGATTCGGATGATCGCAAATATCTGCTCGATGCTTTGAACCAATTTCTAATGGAGAAAAAAGCCGAAGGCAAACGGGTGATTCTGCTGATTGATGAGGCTCAGAACTTGAACAAAGAAGTGCTTGAGCAGTTGAGACTGCTATCGAATCTCGAAACCAACACCAGCAAGCTGATGCAGATTATTCTGGTGGGGCAGCCCGAACTTCGGGAACTGCTGGATTCCCGTGAACTCAGACAACTGTCGCAGCGCATTACCTTAAGCTGCCATCTCATGCCTTTGACATTCAAAGAAACACAGGCTTATGTTCATCATCGTATTCAGATTGCGTCTCAGAAACCCGGAGAGAAATTCACCGGATCCGCCATCAGAGCCATTTACAAATATTCTTCGGGCATTCCCCGACTGATCAACATTGCCTCGGACCGTGCGCTGCTCACGGCTTTCGGGCTGAATCAGAGCAAAGTGAGCGGAAGTATTGCAAAAGCCGCTATCCGGGAACTGGCAGGACGCTCGGACAGATATGCTGCCTCATCGGAGAGCAAAATGCCGATGCTGATTTTCGGATTATCTCTGATCGCTCTGATCCTTGCACTTTTTCAGGCTTATCCGTATATCAGAACGCCGTCAGAGCCATACCCGGTTATTGTCAAGCCAGAAAGCCTGAAAAAAGCCGAACCTGTAACGCAGGAACAGACTCAGGCTTCTGAAAACATATCTGTTATACAGAACTTGGGAGAATTTTTAAAATCCTCGGATATTCGGAAATCGGAATATCATGCCATGCAGATCATTGCAGACCTTTGGGAAGAAAAGCCGGTGAATGATCAGGCAATCAAAGATGTTCCGAATGTCGAAACCTATTTTCGTCTGGCTGCGGCTCAGAACGGCTTGTCGGTATTTCGTTCCGATGGCACATTGCAGCAGATCATCAGTCTGAATCTGCCTGCCATATTAGAACTGTACCATCCTGTAAGCGCGTCTCCGGTTTACGCAGTGCTGATTCAGATCAGAGGCAATGAACTCACGCTGAAACTGGGCAATGACAAATCCGTCCGCACCACAGCAGATGCGTTGCGCGGAATTCGGACAGGCAGTGCCTATATTGTGTGGAAAAATTTTCTGGCAATTTCAGGAAATATTCCCCGTGAAAGCTCGCCGGAATCTGTTATTACGCTCAAAATGCTGCTTAGGGATATGGGGTATTACATCGATACTCATCTGGCCCTTCAACACCTTCGCATCTGCCTACCCTCG
>CAZMDM010000239.1:0-3744 GCA_964564775.1 uncultured Desulfonema sp.
TTGTATTCAAAATATAATTAGATATGTGTCCTTGATTTCAGATTCTTTAGATAAGCCTTCCATGTTTCTCATTCATCAACATCTTCCTCCCATAACTCAAGCAGTTCGGAGGAGTTCGATAAAATACGGTCAATTGCCCGATGTGCTTTCTGAGCAAGCGCTTTATCCTGCTGCAAGCCTGTTTTTTCCACCCATTTATCCACCGCTTCCGTATAAGAACTCCGCTCGCCCCAATGTCCCTGCAAACGTGCAAGCACTTCGGCTGCCGCAAGCGCTTCTTCCGCATCAGAAGCTTCCAGATATTCGCTCCCCGCGTTCAGAACCTTATCAAGCGATTCCTCGATCAACGAAAGGTCCTTATAATTTTCCAATGAATATGCCCAATCACAGGCAGTATCATTTCCGAAACTATCCACAGACCAAGTTCCCATATAGCCTCCTGACTATCTATAATGTAAAGACTTGCTATTGTCAACGGAATATTTTGACTTTACAGAGAATTCTTATATGATGCATCTTACGCAGTAATTTTCAGAAACCGTGATCTGCCTAACTCCGCAGGATTTCAGAAAATGGAAGAAAGACCGTACATGGGAAAGGATACACAAGATTTACTTTTTTAAACACCCTCTACATATTGGATTTGAAAAAATCTTCCGTATCGGTAACTGTGGGCTTGGGCAGCATATCGTCATGTGCAGTATAACTTACCGGAGCGGTTCCTTCCCGGAAGCATTCGAAGATGGTTTTGCGGGTCTCGAATGTGGGCGCGCGTCCGGTATCTGCGTCAATTTTGGCAAAGACCACGCCGTCCGGAATTTCAAAAGGTCTGACTGGCAAATCCTTCTCAATTCTTTTCATAAATCCCAGCCAGATCGGAGCGGCAGCTTTTCCGCCGGTTTCATCTCTGCCCAAAGGCTGTTCCTTGTCGAATCCGACCCAGGTTCCGGTAACATAATCCGGTGTATAGCCCACAAACCACGCATCATGAAGTTTGTTGGTGGTGCCGGTTTTGCCTGCCGCGGGACGCCCCAATGCGAGAATTCTTCTGGCAGTACCTTCTTTGACAACACTTTCCAGCAGACTGGTCATCAGATAGGCGGTGCCTTTGTCAACCACCTGACGTTTCTTCTGCTGAGCGGATTCTTCCAAAACCATTCCGTCCCGGTCAACGATCTTGGTAATAAAAATCGGCTCGATAAGTTCCCCCTGATTGGCAAATACAGAATATGCCGTAACCATTTCAAGCAGAGAAACCCCGGAAGCTCCGAGTGCCAGAGAAAGGTCTCTGACCAGCGGAGAAGTGATTCCCAGCTTGGCGGCATATTTCACCGTATAATCCACACCGATATCATCCAGCAGCCGGATTGTGGGCAAATTCCTGGATTTTGCCAATGCCTGACGCAGCAAAATGGGTCCGCAGAATTTTCTGTCATAATTCTGGGGTTTCCAGTCTTTGCCGTTATCCGCTCCTTTATACACCATAGGAATATCCGAAAGCTCGGATGCCGGGGTGTATTTTTTATCCAAAGCAGCGGCATACACAATCGGCTTGAAGGAAGAACCGGGCTGTCTTCTGGACTGAATGGCGCGGTTAAACTGAGATTTATGATAATTCCGCCCTCCGACCATGGCTTTGACCTGACCGGTTTCAGTTTCGACACAGATCATTGCTCCCTGAACTTCGGGGGTCTGCTCAAGATTGACTTTCCAAATATCTGTTTTTTCATTTTTTTCTAACAGTAAGACCAGAATCAGATCGCCTGTTTTCAAAAAATCTCCGCTTCGCCTTGCATTCGGAGAATTCAGATTCGGCTTTCTTGCCCATTGTGCATCTTTCAGATATATCACACCTTTGGCATTTCCTATCCGAACCGAAGCCGTATAGTTTTTGGTATTAATTGCGGTTACAATTGCTTGCGTGATTTTTCCCTCTGCCAAAGGCGATTCTTTCAATCTCTGCTGAAGCAATTTGGAAAACTGTTCGGCTTCTTCCGAATTCAGGCGCTTTATCGGTCCACGATATCCCTGACGTTTATCCAATGCTCTCAAGCCCTTTTGAAGTTCGGCAATAGCAATTTTCTGCATTCCGATATTGACCGCCGTATAAATTTTCAGCCCGCCTTTGTAAAGCATATCCCGTCCGTAGGTTTTCTCCACATAGCGCCGCACATGCTCGGTATAAAAGGGGGCTTTTTCGATTTCAGACGAATCGCGTATGCCAATATCCAAAGACATATTCACAGCTTTCTGATACTCGGCATCTGTAATATAGCCTTCTTCCAACATACGCCGCAATGTATAAAGCTGCCGCTCTTTGGCTCTGAACGGATGATCTATCGGAGAATAGCGGCTGGGAGCCTGCGGAAGTCCTGCCAGCATCGCACATTCCGCAAGGTTCAGGTTTCTCGCGCTTTTTCCGAAATAAGTTTGCGCTGCGGCTTCGACACCGTAAGCGCCATGTCCCAGATAAATCTGGTTGAGATATAAAAACAGAACTTCTTCTTTGGTCAGAAAATTATCGATGCTATATGCTAAAATGGCTTCTCTGATTTTGCGGCGGTAGCTTCTTTCTGGTGTCAACAGAAACGATTTGACCACCTGCTGGGTAATCGTGCTTCCGCCCTGAACCATTGCTCCGGCTTTGAGATTTTTCAGAAATGCCCGGCATATTCCGAGAATATCAATGCCTTTGTGAATATAAAATCGGGAATCTTCTGCTGCAACAAAGGCTTCGATCAGGGTTTTAGGAAGCTGGGACAAAGGAACTACGATCCGCTTTTCTTCGGCAAATTCGGCAATTTTCCGTCCGTCATCCGCATACACGGTGGTTACCAGAGGCGGACGATAATTTTTCAGACTTTCGATAGAGGGAAGATCCTGGCTGAAATGCCTGATAACCCCGAATACGGTTCCGATAGCTGCAAGTATTGTGATCACGAACAGCGCGCTTCCCCATATCAGCAGTTTTCTGATAATTATCAAATATCGGGACCGCTGTTTGGGCGGCTTCTGGGAGTTCTGTCTGAGTTGCGGATACATCGTAAATGCCATGATACTTACCTCATCGTTATTATTCATCTGCCGATGATTATCCATAACATGTTTCACCTGATCAGGCAATGCCTTTCAATGTATTAATTCTATATAATTACAGATTCACAACTATAGGAGGAATCATGCCGGACAAAATACAAGAGCAGTTGCTTTTTTTATTGCCGTCCTCTTCAAAATCCGATATGCTGACAGAAGTTATTTATTATCAATTAACAATATTTATAATTACTTATACTGAAGTTTCCGAAGGAGAGGCTCATGGAGAAACGTGTTGTTCGGATCAGGAAAGGAAAAATTCCGCTGATTATGATTGTGATCTCGATCTGTATCGCAGCTGCTTTCGGTGGATATGACTATTTCTCTCAGAGAAAGGAAATGAGGGAGTATTTCAATGAAATTATCGAGCTGATTCCTGCCAAACTTTCTGAAAGCTTGGGAAGTGCGGTCTGGTATATGGATAAGGGGATGATAAAAAAAATGATCGAAACGGAAATGCGGAACCAGCGTATTCATTCGATAGTCATCAGGGAAAGTAATCATAATCTTCTGATGGCATTGTCCAGAGACAGCAATTGGAACATTACGGATTCAGACGGCAAGATTTCGGGAAATCATATTGTCCGAAAAAAAGATATTCTGAACGAAGGCAAATCTGTCGGTTTTCTGGAAGTGTTTTTCAGCACCCGC
>CAZMDM010000240.1:0-6966 GCA_964564775.1 uncultured Desulfonema sp.
GTATAGTATAGCGATTACTGGAAAGCTCTTTTTGAAAAAATACCGAAGCCGAATTGGGGAGATTATGCCGCTTGAGGAAAACGCATGAATAATAAAACGCTGATTGCTCTCGGATTACTGGGACTGTTTCTACTGTCTTCGGATTCTCAATGGCGTGTCATTGCTGTCGCGAATACCGACAGCCCGAATCAGTATCAGCACGAAGCAGCTATGAGATTGTATCAGGAGGCAATTTCGGAGTATTATAAGCATAATCGCGAGCAGGCTGTTTTTCTGTTCAGAGAATTTGCAACTAGATATCCCCGCCATCCGATGGCAGACAAGGCATATTTGTGGATAAAATTTATTGATAAATCTCAGATGCAAAGCCGGGAAGCAAGCGAGTCTCCCGAAGTTTTGTATCATCAGGCAATTGCCGCGTACTACCGCCGTGATATCCATGAATCTCTGAGGCTGTTCAATGAATTTGCGTCGCGCTATCCGTATCATTCTCTGCAAGACAAGGCATATAAGTGGATCAGCTATATTGAGCGGAATCAGAGAACAGACCCGGGAGACAGGGCAGTTGCCGAAACACTTTACAATCGGGCATTGGATGCGTATTACAGGCAGGGCAGTGCGGCTCAGGCATTTTCTTTGCTAAAAGCGGTTATCGAGCAGTATCCAGCAACCGAGTTTGGTGTTAAAGCTCAGTATTGGATTGCATATCTCAGAAAAACCAATCCAGATAAAATGCCGGAACTTGCAATCAAGGGACCGGGGTATTCCCCATACAGACCCGAAATTTCCAAGCCCGCAAAAGAAACAGATGAGGCTGAAAAATTGTATCAGCGGGGAATCACTGCGTATCAGCAGAAAAAATACAAGGAAGCTGCGTCGCTTTTCGGCATGTTTTTGGAAAATTATCCCAAACATCCGATGGCGGATCGGGTATCCTATCGGATCGGAGAATGTCTCTACGCTCAGAATCATTTTTACGATGCGATCAACACTTTCAAAGAAGTAATCATCAAATATCCGGCAAGCACAAAAGCTGCCGATGCCCTGCTGATGATCGGCAACTCCTATTTTGCATTGAATGATCTGCCCAATGCCCGATTGTTTTTTGAGAGAGTTATCAAAGATCATCCATCCTCTTCCGCTGCGGAAACTGCCCGGAGCAAACTCGAACAACTGAAAGGCAAAGAAAAACCTTCCTCTCCGCTCGATGACAAGCTTCAGGTTCGGAAAAGAAAAGATTTATAACGCAATGAATTCTCGGAGATAGTCATAATCCTCTGTCAGTTCGCCGTGATATATAATGACTGCTTTTCTGAGTTCCCGTGGCAGATTCAGCGTTTCGAATGGCAGAGAGTAGTCCGCATTGACCAGCGCGGGAACGAACTGTTTCAATACACTGCTAAAATGCTCCGAAGATTCGCGGGGAATTTCCGAAGGCAGAATATCGATAGCCATCATCACAGGACCATGCCCTTCGATACCGTCAATACTCTGATCCGAACTAGGGTCGTACACATACAAGGGATTGGAAGAATCGCTTGCTTTTACTGTGCATTCGATGGCTCCCCGAATATCGCAGCTGATATCTCCGATGACCTTCAGTTTCGGATTTTTGCCATCTCCCCACATCTGTCTGCATTTTTCCACACTCAACAGACGGGGATAACGGCGGTCCCAATAGATACAATTAACCAGAATTGTCAGATGATCCGCATACTGCTCGAAATTACTTTCGTATTTCCGAATCCCGAAACGCTCATAATCTTTCGAGTCAAAGGGCTGAGACATATCTTTGGGTCTGACCGTATGCTGCTTTCTGAACAGGACTTTATACACGCGATTCATGGAACCCACCGTATTGTTGGCAAATTCGGCAAGAGATTCGGGCTGTATTTCCTCAACCGGCAGCAGATCGAAGATTTCCTGCGTGCCTTTGAATACATTGCCATATCCTGCAAATCCCACAATCATCGGATGAATCGCATCGGGAATGCCATTTGTTCGAATATCTTCGGCAATTTCCATGATAACTGCTTTTGCCTGATTCAGATCGTGATATCTCATTGCCTGAGACAGACGCGCGAAAGGATTTGCAATGTTTTCAAATTCAAGACGTTTTCCAAATGCCCACAGCGTGTTAATCATGCCTGCAAGCCCCGCATGGCGACCGAAAAAAATCAGTCTGCGATTGTTGTCATCGGTGATGCGCTCATAATCGATCAGTGTATTTTTCTGCTCCATCATGCGCCTGAGCATCGGCATATTCTGTGTTTGTCCCTTGATAACATGAGAAAAAAACACATAAATCTTCTTCGGCTCAAATGCGTCTTTGGAAATCTCTTTGATGCCGAAAATCATGTCGCAATCACTCAAATCCCGACAAACTTCGATTCCGCAAGCCCGATACTCGTCATCACTGAACGCCCTCTGAGCAGAGGACTGAACCGCAATGTCAATGCCGTTTGCCTTCAGTTGTGAAATATCCGAAGGAATAAGCGGGACACGGCGCTCAAACAGACTTTTATCTTCCGGACGGACTCCGATTTTCATAATAGTTTCCGTTTCAATTGATATTTATTTGCTAATCGTTCTTTTCAAACTGATTATGATCCGGAAACCGAACAGATTGTGTCGGAAGGCAGAAGCTTTTGGATTCACTCCGCGTTTTTCCGTTGCTTCCGGCAGGATACTGGGATCGGATTTTACCGATACTTCCTGAATACCAGACACCCGTTTGTTCCGCCGAATCCGAAAGAATTGCTCATAGCATATTCCACGTCAGCTTTTCGAGCAACCTTCGGTACATAATCCAGATCGCAGTCTTTGTCGGGAGTGTCCAGATTGATAGTCGGCGGAATCATACCTTCGTAAATTGCCAATACCGTGAAAACACTCTCGATTCCTCCTGCTCCGCCCAGCAGATGACCGGTCATGGATTTGGTCGAACTGATAGGAATCGAATACGCTTTTTCTTTGAATATGGTTTTGATGGCTTTGGTTTCATACACATCGTTCATATCCGTGGAAGTGCCGTGTGCATTGATATAATTGATGGATGTATAAGCAATATTGCCGTCATCCAAAGCCGCCTGCATACATCTTGCAGCGCCCTCTCCGTCAGGAGCCGGAGCCGTCATGTGAAATCCGTCTCCGCTCATGCCGAATCCGCAGACTTCCGCATAAATCTTCGCGCCGCGATTCAGAGCATGATCAAGGCTTTCCAAAATGAGAATGCCTGCGCCTTCACCCACCACAAATCCGTCTCTGTCTTTGTCAAAAGGACGGGATGCTCTCTGCGGATCATCATTTCTGGTGGATAAGGCTTTGAGCGCGCTGAATCCCGCAAGACAGGACGGCGTGATCACGGCTTCCACACCGCCGGTAATCATGGCATCTGCCGTGCCGTGTTTGATGAGTTTGTAGGCACTTCCGACAGCGTGAGTTCCCGCAGCACAGGCAGTGGCAACAGACGCATTGGGTCCTTTTGCGCCGAGATAAATTGAAATCATGCCGGGCGCCATATTGCCGATCATCATGGGAATAAAAAACGGACTGACGCGCTTGGGACCCTTTTCATTCAGAATTTTAGTATTTTCTTCCAGAATATCCAAGCCGCCCAAGCCGCATCCGGTCAGTACGCCCACGCGATTCGAATTGGATTCGTTGATAAGCAGTCCGGAGTCTTCTATAGCCATGCGAGATGCTGCCACAGAGTATGCGATAAATAATTGCGTGCGCTTGGCATCTTTTTTGGGAAGAAAATCTTCAGGATTGAAATTTTTCACCTCTCCCGCAATCCGGGTCGGAAAGCCAGTCGTATCAAAGCGGGTGATTTCTCCGATTCCCGATTTCCCGGCACACAGTCCTTCCCATGTTTCTTTCACACCGATTCCCAAAGGGGTTACAAGTCCCACTCCCGTAACAACTACCCGCCTGTCCACAAAAAACCTCCTTTTATCCTCTCCCTACGCCCTCTCCTGTCAGGAGAGGGGATGGGGGAAGTATCACGAATGCGCTTTGATATAATCCAACGCATCTTTGACAGTTCTCAGTTTTTCCTGATCTTCATCCGAAATCTCGATGTCGAATTCTTCTTCCATAGACATGATGAGTTCCACCAGATCCAGAGAATCCGCGCCCAGATCGTCAATAAACGAGGCTTTTGGCACGACTTCGGAAATATCCACACTCAGTTTTTCCGCAATAATCTTTTTGACTTTATCTTCAACGGACATTAAGATATCCTCCCTGATTCACTTCTTACTTTGCATGTTGCGCGTTGCATTTACATATACATTCCGCCATTGACATGAATGACCTGACCTGTAATGTATGCTGCTTTATCCGATGCCAGAAACCCGACAGCGCTTGCAATTTCTTCGGGTTTTGCCACTCGCCCCAGCGGAATCTGGGCAGTCATGGCTTCTTTGGCTTTATCGGACAATCCTGCGGTCATTTCCGTATCCACATAGCCCGGAGCCACCGCATTGACCGTGATATTCCGGGAAGCCAGCTCACGGGCAA
The DNA here is from genome assembly GCA_964564775.1 of uncultured Desulfonema sp. Taxonomy (GTDB): domain Bacteria; phylum Desulfobacterota; class Desulfobacteria; order Desulfobacterales; family DYRC01; genus DYRC01. Next base: position 4,525 of record CAZMDM010000240.1, read on the forward strand.
GGGCTTTGGTCAGACCGATAATGCCGGCTTTGGATGCCACATAATTCGCCTGTCCCGGATTGCCCATTGCGCCGACTACCGAGGTGATGTTGATAATCCGCCCGGAATGCTGCTTAATCATGGGTTTTGCCACAAGCTTGCTGCATAAAAACACACCTTTGAGATTGGTATCAATCACATCGTCCCAATCTTTTTCCTTCATGCGGACCAGCAAGCCGTCTTTGGTAATTCCCGCGTTATTGACCAGCACATCGATTCTTCCGGTCTGAGACATCACCTGTTCGATAAATTCGGACACTTCTTTTTCAACAGATACGTTGGCTTTGATGCCGCTTGCCTGACCGCCTGCTTCCCCGATCATTTTAACCGTAGCTTCGGCGGCTGAGATATCCGAAGAGTAATTGAAAAAAATCTGAGTATCCGGTGCCGTGAATGCCAGACAGATCGCTTTTCCAATGCCTTTGGATCCGCCGGTAACGATAACCGTACGCGCCATTATCCCCTCCCGAACAGAATATCGGACACCCGATCCATATCTCTGACAATATTCTGCGCGCTGCCCATCAATCCTTTGTAAGCAGAGCTTTCCAATATCTCTGATATTTTTCCGGCTTCGATATCGCCGGTTCCCATGAGAATCGCAAGTGTATTTTTTATCATCAACTGAGATACATCATTCGCGAAAATTCTCGACATCGCTCTGATTTTCTCCGCATCTGCCGAGTTTTCATCGCTCAGTTTTTTGGCGCGGCGAGCCATGCTGACGCCCACTTCCGCGTATGTCATCATATCTGCCAGACAGAACATGATATGCTGACTCCGGGTCAGTTTGCTTTCATGTACCAGATCAATCATCGTGTTCAGCACTCGGAGGCTGTCCGCGTAAAAGCGACATCCCGCGTTGAGATTTGCCGCCATCTCATCCATTTCGGCAGCCATTGCGCCGTAATACTGTCCTTTGGATTTGCGGGATTTTTTCCAGCGGAAGGTGCTGATGATATTCTGCTGAATCTCGCTCGTACCTTCGTAAATGCTGGTGATTCTGACATCCCGCTTGATTTTTTCCACTTCATATTCGGTGATATAACCGTAGCCGCCCAATGCCTGAATCGCATGTTCTGCCGCCTGATTCGCGCATTCGGTGGTAAACAGCTTTCCAATAGCACCTTCGACCTGAAGATCGTGTTCACCCGAATCCAGACGAATCGCGATTTCATCCATATACGCTTCAGCAGCCTGAAGTCTGACCGCGTGAGGCACAATCAGCTTATGGGTATATCCCTGTTTTTCCGACAACGGAGAGCCGAACTGAATCCGCTCTTTGGCGTAAGCGATGGCGATTTCCAACGCGGATTCCGCTGCACCGAGTGCCATTGCACCGACCATGAGCCGGGTATAGCCGAACACTTCGTTTGCCTGTTTCAATCCGTTGCCCGGAACCCCGCCGATCAGATTTTCAATCGGCACAAACACATCTCTGAAAGTCAGGGGCGAGGTATTGGATGCCCGGATACCGTGTTTTTCCTCGCCTTTTCCCCGAACAAAACCTTTGGCGTCTTTTTCGACCACAAAGAAGCTGGGTCCTTCGGGTGTGTTGGCAAGCAGCGTGATGAAATCCGCATATCCGCCGGTGGAAATGAACTGCTTCGCGCCGTTGATGATGTAGCCGGTGATATTGCCTGCAGCATCTTTCACCGGCTCGGCTTTGGTTTTCAGCGAAGCCAGATTGCTTCCCGCATTCGGCTCGGTAACCGCATAAGCTACCAGTGTATTTCCTTCGGCAATCGCGCCCAGCCATTTCTGCTTCTGCTCTTCGGTTCCGCCGACAAACAGAGGATCCGCGCCCAGTTGGATGGCAAAAAACGCGGTTCCCACACCCAGACAGATTTTTGCCATTTCACGGGTAACTGCAAAGATATCTCTGGCACCGCCGCCCATACCGCCGTATTCTTCCGGGATAAAGACCAACTGCAAGCCGATGTCCGGTCCCAGCATTTCCCGGATCACTTCTTCCGGGAAAATCTCTTTTTTGTCGAACTCCAGAACTTTTTCTTTGGTCAGCAGCTTTTTTCTGAGCTGCCGGACCGTATCAACGACCATTTGCCGGGAATCGTCATCCAGTCCTTTTAAGACCGTTGTCATGGGGTTATTCCTTTTCAGCTACGACAGAACGCCCTTTGTATGTGCCGCATTCGGGGCAGGCATGATGGGGCAGACGGGCTTCACCGCACTGCGGACATTGGGTCAGCATCGGTGCGGCAATCTTGTCGTGTGTGCGCCGCTTATCCCGCTTGGATTTGGAAGTTCTATGCTTGGGTACTGCCATGAAAAAATCTCCTAACTAATCGTTTTTACGGAAAACAAATTTCCTACTACCTGTCTCATATACCCATCTGACGCTGCCGACGATCTACTCTGTTTAAATCTCGGTGGCACTCGGAT